>NZ_JBEXSZ010000040.1:0-54520 GCF_040613865.1 Streptomyces sp. NPDC006197
GACCAGCGCGTAGCAAAGGCCCTAAAGACGTACGCCGACGCGGAGAGCATCGGCGGGTGGCCCCCCGGCCCTTCGTCCGACGTCCGCCGTCGGCTCACATCACGCTGCCGCCGAGCATCTTGCGGAGGGTCGGCCAGTCGGCGGTGCCGGTGGGCGTGAGGCCGACGGCCGTCTGGTACTGACGGATGTGGTCCTGGACGCTGCTGCCGTTCCGGGTGGCCGTCACCTTCCCGGTCCGGAGGTTGTCGATGCCTTGCTGGGCGCGGGTGCGCGCCTTGGCGAGGTCGTCGTCGGAGAAGCTGCGGTTGTACGCCCACCAGAAGGCCGCCATCAGCTGGGTGTTCTCCATGCTGCTGCTCCCCGGCTTCACCTCGTCGGGGGTGATCCCCTGCACCCAGAGGGAGGTGAGGGTGGCGCGCCCCAGGGTGCCCTCCGTGTCGACGTTCAGGATCTCGCCGGAGTTCTTGCCGTTCCCGGCGTCCTCGACGACGGCGCGCTGGTAGCAGGCGATCGCGTCACGGGTCGCCCTGTCGATGATCCCGCGGCTCCAGCTCCCCGTGAGCCTGCACGGGTTGGTGCTGCCCATGGCGGCGAGGCGCTCCTGGGCGTACTCGACGACGAGGTCCTTCGGGTCGCCCTGGACCCAGGGGGGAAGGGTCTTCGTGGAAGCGGGCGGGGGCGGCGGCTGGTTCCCGCCGTCGCCGGTGCCCGGCCCGGGGTCGGTCGGCACGGCGCCCCCGCCGGATCCGCCGCCGGTCGCCCCGCCGCCCGAGCCGTCACCGGTGTCCTCGCCCGCCCCGCCGTCTCCCCCGGCCGGCGGGGGTCCTCCGTCCACCGGCGGAGGCTCGTCGCCGGGCGGCTTCCCGCCGGGCGTGGGTCCGCCGGACGCGCCGGGCGGGGGCGCTTCGGGCAGCTCGTCCCCGTTGCCCTGCGCCGCGGGCCTGGGCGCGCCGGTGGCCTGGACCTCCTTGGCGGTGCTGACGACCTTCGGGGAGAAGCCGAACCAGAGCACGGCGAAGGCGATGGCGGCGGTCACCAGGAGTCCGCCGGCCACGACCAGCCAGTTCCCGAAGACGGGCCGCTGGTCGTACGTGGCCTCCAGGTCGAGGGCGGTGTCGTCGCCCGCGCGGCGGACGGCCACGGTGAACCGGTGCGACTCCTCGGCGCCGGTCCAGCGCACGGCCTGCGGCCGCACGACGAGTTCGCCGAAGGCGGCGCGGCCGGGGGCGATCTGCACGGCGTTCGGCCGTACGTCGAAGGTGAGCCGGCCGGCCTCGTCGCGGGCGATCAGGGACGCGGTCAGCGGGGTGTTGCCGAGGTTGTCGACGGCGATGCGGGCCCGGCCCCGGAAGCGGCCGGCGAGCGCGGGCGGCAGCAGCTCGGCGCGGGTCTCGGCGAAGGGCGTGACGGTCAGCCGGCCCTCCACCACGTCGCGGGCGGCGGCGTTCTCCCGGGGGTCGACGCGGACGCCGTACGCGTGGGGTCCGGCCTCCGCGTCCGAGGAGCGGGGCGGGGCGAAGGTGATCTCGGCGGTCCCCTCGCTGCCCGGGTAGAGGCGGAGGACGTCCGGCTCGACCCGGGACCAGCCCGAGGGTTTGCCGACGAGGGAGAGCCGGTACTCCTCGACGGTGTCCCCGGTGTTGCGCACCCGCAGCCGGGCGGAGGTCCGGGCCCCCGGCTCGACGGTGACGTCGGCCGGGTCCAGAGAGGTCCAGATGGTCATGACCGCAGGCTAGGGGGGCGGGGGCGGGTTCCGGCTGCCCGAAAGTGCCGGTGCGGGGGCAACACGGCCTGCCCCGACGCCCCTTGGGGCGGTGCGGGGCACGAGCCCGGAGCACGCCCCCGGTCGCGGCCGGGGGGGCCGTCTCCGGCCCTACCCTCGCACGCCGGGACGCCCTGTCAAGGGATGCGGGGAACCTCCCGTCGGCGTACGGCTCCGGAAGGCGTGACCGTACCGGCACCGGACTCGCGGTCCCGGGAGCGTGACCGTCGGGGCAGCCCCGACTGCCCTCGTGACCGCCCCTTCTTCCCTGGCCGGGCGGCCGGGGCTCGGCGAGAGTCGAAAGCGTTCGGCCGCCGTCCAGGAGCCCGGGAGAGGGGAAGCACGATGGAGTCGACACACCGCGACGAGCCGGGACCGGTCCGGGGCGACCGCCCGGTGCGCCGTCCCGCCCGGGAGCCCCTGCCGGAGGACACGGCGCGCCTCGCCGCCACCGGCGGGGCGGCAGGCCTGACCCCGGGAGCGGCGGCCGCGCTGCAACGGGCCGTGGGGAACGCGGCGTTCACGGCCGCGGTGCAGCGCGACACGCACGTCCACGGCGCGGGCTGCGGCCACGCCCCGGGGGACGGGCGGACCGTGCAGCGGTCCTCGGTCCCCGACGTGCTGCGCTCGGCGGGACGCCCGCTGGAGGACTCGGTCCGCGCGGACATGGAGTCCCGTCTCGGCGCGGACTTCTCCGACGTACGCGTGCACACGGACGCGGCGGCGAAGGCCTCGGCCGCCGAGGTGGGGGCCCGTGCGTACACCTCGGGTTCCCATGTGGTCATCGGCGAGGGCGGCGGCGACCGGCACACGCTCGCGCACGAACTGACGCACGTGATCCAGCAGCGCCGGGGCCCGGTGGCCGGCACGGACGACGGCTCCGGCCTGAAGGTCTCGGACCCCTCGGACCGCTTCGAGCGCGAGGCCGAGGCGAACGCGTCCCGGGCCATGTCCGGACGGCCCGGCCGGACGGGTCCCGTTCAGCGGGCCGTCCCCGCCGGACGGGCAGGAGAGCAGACCGTCCAGCGGTTCCACGACCCGGCCGGGGGCGCGGCCGACGCGCGGGACTACGTCGCCGCCAACTGGGCACGGATCCTCAGGTCGTACGCGGCCCTCCAGGAGGTCCGCGACTCCGTGGAGGGCTCCAACGGGCCCGTCAACAAACTCCTCGGCGCCCTCCTCACGGGCAACCCGGCCTGGGTCGAGAGCTTCGGGACCGGATCGGCCATGGCCCGGGGATTCAGACAGGTCGCGAACACCGAGACGGTCGGCGACCCCCAGGTGTCCGCCCTGGTCTCCTGTCTGAACGTCATGGAGCAGGAGGTCGCCACCCGGCAGACCTCGGCGCTCCAGGACCACGCGCAGCCCTTGCGCGAGACCCTGGTCGGCACGGAGTTCACGTTCACGGACGCCGTGCTCAACGGCACCGGCTCCACCACCGGCGCCCCTCTCCAGGTCGACACCACCGGCCTGAAGGGCGTGCCCCTCGCCAGGGCCCGCTCGACCATCACCTACGCGTTGACCAAGATGAACGCCTGGGCCGCCGCGGTGGTCGCGCGGCCCCTGCCGGGCACCAACCTCCAGGTCACCGTCTCCGACTTCGAGGTGAAGGGCCACCCGGCCAAGAGGTTCACCTACACGAACCCCGACGACAACGGCTTCTCGTGGTGGTGGGCCCTCAGCCTCGACGACGCGTGCCTGGAGACCCAGACCCGGCCCAGCCCGATCGGCGACTTCGCGAACGGCGGCGTCCTCAACCGGATCATCCACAACCACGTGTTCGGCATCGCCACCTCGGCGCCCCTCGATCTGTTCGTCGACAACTCCGTCCACGGAGGCGGCGGCCACATCTCCATGGACGCGTCCAGCGCGTTCGGCGGGAGCGTCGAACTCTTCCTCGAGTCCGTACGGGCCTGGGAGCAGGGCTGGGAGGCCTGGCAGACCCAGTTCGGCGGCACGCGCGGCGCCCCGGACCTCGAGAACGCCCCCTGGACGGGCTCCCTCCCCGACGGTGCGAACCTGCTCGCCGGACTGAACACGGAACTCGACGCGCTGAGCACACAGGCAGCGGCGGGCAGCACCGACCTGGCCGCCGCGGTGGCCCGGCTCCAGGAGCACGTCAAGGACTTCCCGCTCCACGCCACCGCCTCGCAGCGGCTGCGGGACAAGGTGGCCGCCCACCGCGACGACCGCCTGCACTACCAGGGGGTCAACCTGGAGCACATGGGCGCGGCCACCCCGGCTCACGAGCAGCGCATCGAGTTCCGCGACATCCAGGCCCAGCGCTCCTACGCCGACCTGATGGCCGACCTGATGTTCATCGGCGGCCTCGTCCAGGGAGTGCGCATGGACGTGGCCGTACGGCAGAACCAGCGCCTGACCGACCGGCACCCGCCCGCGGCCGCGTAGCGGCCCACGCCCCGCCCACGGGCTCCCGACCGGCCCTCCGGCACCAGAACCCACACCCCGGCACGCCCAAGGAGATCACCCTTCATGCCCACCTACCTGTCCCCCGGCGTCTACGTCGAGGAAGTCGCCAGTGGGTCCCGGCCCATCGAGGGCGTCGGGACCTCCGTCGCGGCCTTCGTCGGCCTGTCGCCGACCGGACCGCTGAACGAGCCGGTGCTCGTCACCAACTGGTCGCAGTACGTCGCGTCCTTCGGTGACTTCACGGACGGGTACTACCTCGCCCACTCCGTGTACGGCTTCTTCAACAACGGCGGCACCGCCGCGTACGTGGTGCGCGTGGGCGGCGGGGACGCCGAGGGCGCCGCGGAGCCCGTCGGGACGGCCGCCGCCGCCCCGCGCGAGCTCGTCGCCGGCGAGGCCGTCGCGCTCGGCACCTTCCGGGTCGCGGCCATCACCGCCGGGTCCGAGGCCGGCGGGGCGCTCACCGTCGAGGTGCAGGACGTCGAGGGCGAGGCCGAGCGGTTCAAGCTGGTCGTCAAGGACGGCGAGAAGGTCGTCGAGAGCTTCGACGCCTCCGCGAAGAAGAGCGCCCGCAACTACGTCGTCGCGCAGGTCAGGCAGCGCTCCAAGGCCATCGTCCTGGAGGAGGCCGCGGCCGGCGGGCAGCTCGCCAGGCCCGACGCCCAGACCGTCACCCTCGCCCCGCCCGCGCAGGTCCCGGCACCGGTCGCGGTGCGGGCCGACGCGCCCGCCGCGATGGAGCCGGGGCAGTTCATCGGCGACTCCGCCGACCGCACCGGCTTCGGCGGCCTGGAGGCCCTCGACGAGATCAACATGGTCGCCGTGCCGGACCTGATGGCGGCCTACCAGCAGGGGCTCGTCGACCTGGAGCAGGTCAAGGCCGTCCAGCTCGGCCTGATCGCGCACTGCGAGCTGATGGGCGACCGGATGGCGATCCTCGACCCGCCGCCGGGACTGGGCGCCCGGGACATCCGCAAGTGGCGCCAGGAGACCGCCGGTTACGACTCCCGGTACGCCGCGCTCTACTACCCGTGGATCAAGTCGTTCGACCCGGCCGGCGGCCAGACCCGCACGGTGCCGCCGTCCGGTCACATGGCCGGCGTCTGGGCCCGCAACGACGCGGAGCGCGGCGTCCACAAGGCGCCCGCCAACGAGATCGTGCGCGGCGCGGTCGACCTGGAGCTCCAGATCACGCGCGGCGAGCAGGACCTGCTCAACCCGGTCGGCGTCAACTGCATCCGCGCCTTCCAGGGCCGGGGCATCCGGGTGTGGGGCGCGCGGACGCTCGCCTCCGACCCGGCCTGGCGCTACCTGAACGTCCGCCGCTACTTCAACTACCTCGAGGAGTCGATCCTCGTCGGGACGCAGTGGGTGGTCTTCGAGCCCAACGACCCGTCGCTGTGGGCCCGCATCCGCCGCAACATCTCGGCGTTCCTGGTCAACGAGTGGCGCCAGGGCGCCCTGTTCGGCCAGCGCGCCGAGGACGCCTTCTACGTGAAGTGCGACGCGGAGACCAACCCCCCGGAGTCGGTCGACCTCGGCCGGGTGGTCTGCGAGATCGGCATCGCGCCCGTGAAGCCCGCGGAGTTCGTGGTCTTCCGCCTCGCGCAGTTCCAGGGGGGCGGCGGCGAGCTGGAGGAATGATCCCCCGCCCCGCCTCCCCCGTCCGTCCCCGACCCCCTCATGAACAGGAGTGACCCGCATGTCCCTCGACACCGGTGACGCCCTCACCACCCACAATTTCGGCCTGCAGATCGACGGCGTCATGGTCGAGACCCTGCAGGAGATCAGCGGCCTCACGATGGAGCAGGACGTCATCGAGTTCCAGCAGGTCTCGGCCGACGGCAAGCCCATCATCAAGAAGCTCCCCGGCGTGAAGAAGGCCGGCGAGTGCACGGTGACCCGCGGCGCCACGCAGTCCGCCGCCTTCACCGAGTGGATCTCCGCCTCCATCGCCGGCGACATGGGCTCCGCCCGCAAGGACGCGTCCATCATCTTCCTGGACTACCAGCTGACCGAGGTGAAGCGGTACAACCTCCGCAACGCCTGGTGCACGAAGGTCGAGCTGAGCTCCACCAAGGCCGGTGACGCGGCCGCCCTGACCGAGCAGGTCACCATCACCTTCGAAGAGCTGACGCTCGGCTGATGCGACGCGAAGGATCGGCGGGGCCGCAGCCCGACCGCCGGCAGGAGCCCCTGCGCACCGAGTTCGAGTTCGAGCTGCCCCGCGGCTTCGTCGACGAGGCGGGCACCGTGCACCGTCACGGGGCGATGCGGCTGGCCACGGCCCGGGACGAGCTGCTGCCGCTGCGGGACATCCGGGTCCGCGAGAACCCGGCGTACCTGTCCGTGGTGCTGCTCGGCCGGGTCATCACCCGGCTGGGCACGCTCCCGTCGGTCCACGACGGGACGGTGGAGAACATGTTCGCCTCCGACCTGGCGTTCCTCCAGGACTTCTACCGGCAGATCAACGCGGAGGGCCACACGCGGGCCGCCGTCGCCTGCCCCCACTGCGAGGAGTCCTTCGAGGTCGAGCTGGCCGGGAGCCGCCTGGGGGAATCGTGACGTACGCGGCCGACCGGATCGAGGAGGAGACCGCGTACCTCGCCTTCCACTTCCACTGGGGCGTGGACGACATCCTCGACCTGGAGCACGCGGACCGGCGCGGGTACGTGGCACAGGCGGCCTCGCTGGTGGAGCGGTCGCAGGCGTAAGCGAAGCACGGGGAAAGGAGGTTGGAGAAGATGGGCATGTTCGAGAGGTGGCGGACGCGGAAGCCGTCCGGAGCGGAGCCCGTCGCGCCCGCGACGGCGCCGGGGGACGCGTGGCGCGGGCTGCCGCCCGTGCGGCGAGTCCTTGACGAGGCTCCCCGCACCGTCACGGAGCACGGTTTCGCCGCGTCGCTCGCCACCCACTGGAACCCCTCCTTCCAGACCGACCTCGGCCACGGCGCGGTGCCGGACGCGCCCGGAGGCGTACTCCTCGACGCCGTGCGCCCCGTACGACGGCCGGCGGGCGCCCCCGCCGCGGAACTGCCGGGCCTGCGACTGCCGGTGGCGGTGACGGCCTCGCCGGGCCCCGAAGCCGCGGGCAGCACCGACGGGGCCGCGCCGCCGCCCAAGGCTGGGCCGAAGGAGACGGCTGCCCGGGTGGGCGCCCGACCCCGTGCCGCGGCTGCGGTACGGGCCGATGGCCCCGCGCGGGCACGGGGTGGGGCGACGGCTCCGCCGGAGGACGCGGCGACCACGCAGGCACGGGGCCACACGCCTGCTCCGGTACGGGGAGAAACACCTCTGCCGGTGCAACGGGCCACGACTTCCCCCGTACGGGCTGACGCACCCGCCCCGGTACCGGGCAAGGCGACCGCTCCGGCACAACGGACCGCGGCCTCCCCGGAACGAGCTGACACACCCACCCCCGTACGGAACCACGCGACCACGCCGGTACGGAGCAAGGCGGCCGCTCCGGCGCAACGGGCCACGACTTCCCCCGCACGAGCTGACACACCCACCCCGGTACGGAACGACGCGCCCACCCCGGTACGAGGCAAGGCAGCCGCCCCGGCGCAACGGACCACGACTTCCCCCGCCCAGGCCGACGCACCCACGCCGGTACAGGGCGAGGCGATCGCCCCGGTGCAAAGGGCCACGGCCTCGCCCGCCCAGGCCGACGCACCCGCGCCGGTACGAGGTACCGCGCCTGCTCCCGTACGGGGGGAAGCGGCCGCCCCGGTGAGGGGCGACGCGTCCGCTCCGGTACGCCGTACGCCGTCTGCTCCGGCACACGGCGGCCGCACCCTGCCCGTGGCCGTTCCCCCTCCTCGCGCGGTTCAGCGTGCCGTCGCGAGTGCCCAGGGACCGTCCCCCGAACCTGCCGGGCGCGCGGCCGTCGGCGCACCGCGCGCGGAGACGACGGCTGCGGGTGCCGCGTCCCCCGTGCCCGCCCGGCGCTCGCCCCTGGTCTCCGCCCGGCCCGTGCAGCCGCCGCGCCGGCTGGTTCCGGCCGGTGCCGCAAGGGCGGTCGGCGCGCCCGTGCCCGGCACCGCTGCCGTCCAGCGTGCGGCAGCTGCCCCTCGTACGACCGGGACGGCAGCCGTTCCGACGCCCACGGCCGCGTCCGACCACACCGCGCCGGAGCCCTCGCGCGCCGGGCGGCCCCAGAACGTCCCGGGCCCTGGTTCCCCCGCCAGGCCCGGGACTCCCGTCGGCGCGCCCGACGCGCCGGTGCAGCGCCGTCCCTCCGTACGGCGTTCACGGCGCGCCCCGGGCGGCGACTGGAGCACGGCGGCGGCCACGCCGTCGCCGGCCCAAGCTGCTCCGGGCGCTCCGGTCGCTCCCGCACCTGGAACGAATCCGGGACCCGGGAACCCCGTACCTCCGACTCCCCCGGCGCCCGAGCCGCCCCGGACCACGGCAACGCCCCCCGCCCGGCCGGGACTCGGCGCGCCCGTCCAGCGCTCCTCCACCGCCCCGCCCACGCCGCGCCCCGAGCCCGCACCGCGCCGGTCCCCGATCGGGGCGCCGATCACCCGTACCTCCGCTGCCGCACCCCGGCCGACGGCTTCCCTTCCTCCGGCCACCGCCCCGGCGCCCCGCACGGTCGAACCGGCCACCCCGCCGTCGGCTCCCGTACGGACCGAGCCGCGCGCCGGGAGCCCCACGGCCCCTGCGGCGGCGGCCGCAGGTGTCACCGCCGGACCGGCCGCCTCCGCGCCCCTCCCCGTGGTCACCGTCACCGACCTCCCCCGTGCCACCGCGCCTACCGTCCGGCGCCGTTCCGCCCGGCCGCTCGCCACCACCCGGCCGCTCACCCCGGGCCTCCCCGATGCCGCGAACGCGCCCGCCGGTCCGCGTACGGCTCCCGCGACTCCCCCGGCGGCCGTACCCGTCGTCACGCCCGCCACGCCCGGCGTCCCCACCGTCCAGCGCTCCGTCGCCGCACCGTCCACCGGCGCCGTCCGTCCCGTCGTCGTCCCCCTCGCTCCGCCGTCCGCCGCGCGGCCCGTCGCCCGCCCGGTGGTCGTGCAGCGCCAGAGCACCCCCGCTCCCCCGCCCGTCCCGGCCCCCGCAGTCCCTCTCCCTCCCCCTTCGGTGCTCCCCGTACCGATCCAGCCGACCGCCGCCGCCCCCGTCCCCCGCTCATCACGCGCCCCCGCAGCCCCCGTACAGCGCAGTGCCGCCACGGCAGCCGCCCCACCCTCCGCTCCCGTCCCCGCCCCCACCCCCGGATCCGAATCGCCCACCCAGCTCGACGAGTTGGCCCGTCGCCTCGTCACCCCGCTCTCGCGCCTCCTGCGCGCCGAGCTCCGTGCCGACCGCGAGCGGGTGGGCCGGCTCCGCGATCACGGCCACTGACCAGGGCCCACCCACCCGACACCCGCCCCGACACCGACCCCGCCTACCGAGAGACCCGCCTCATGCCCACGCAGTCGGACCCCGCTTCCACCGTCTTCTTCAAGCTCACGATCGACGGCCAGGACCTCGGCCTGTTCAACGGCTGCGACGGCCTGGCCTCCGAGGTGGAGGTGGAGCAGCGCCGGGAGGGCGGCAACAACGGTTTCGTCTGGCAGCTCCCCACCCGCGTCACGTTCTCCACCATCCGTCTCACCCGCCCCCTCACTCCGGACACGGCCAAGGTCGCCGCCTGGATCTCGTCGCTCGCGACGGGCATCACGCGCCCGACGGCGCAGATCGCGGCGCTGCGCGCGGACGGTTCGACGGTCGCGCAGTGGGGTCTCGTCGAGGTGCTGCCGGTGCGGTGGACGGGGCCGACGCTGGACCCGGCCAGTCCGGCCGTCGCCACCGAGACGCTGGAGATCGCGCACCACGGCTTCACCGACGCGGGGGGTGCCTGAGATGGCCGGCGTCATGGGCGCCCTGGCGGCCCGCGGTCTTTCCCGTGCCTCGCTCTCCATCCACCAGCCGCCGACGGACCTGGGCGGCTCGATGGGCGGCCGGATCGGCGAGGTGAGGTTCCAGTTCAACCCGGATCAGCTGCAGCTCAGCCGGTCCGCGAACTGGCACACCGAGCGGGCCGTGGCGTACACCCGTGGCGCGCCGCCGAAGTTCACCGGCAGCGAGCCCGCGCGGCTCCAGCTGGAGGTGTTCCTGGACCGGTCCGACGACCCGTCCTCGAACGACGTGCAGCAGCAGGTGGAGCTGCTGCTCTCCTGCTGTGAGGTGACCCGGCAGAGCATCGGCGCGAAGGCGCCGTCGCCGCCGTGGGTGGAGTTCTCGTGGGGGTCGTTCTCGACGGTGCGGTTCGTCGCGTACGTGACGTCCGTCTCCGCGACGTACACCCTGTTCAGTCCGAGCGGCACACCGATCCGTGCGACCTGCTCGCTCTCGCTCACCGAGGTCGCCACCGCGACGAAGAAGCAGAACCCGACGTCGGGCGCGCTGTCGGCCCGCAAGGCGCACCGCACGGTCGCCGGGGACTCGCTCGCCTCGCTCGCCTGGCGGGAGTACGGCGACGCGACGCGCTGGCGCGTGATCGCCGAGGCGAACGGGATCGACGATCCGATGCGGCTGCGCCCGGGCACGGAACTGCTGCTGCCGTCCACCACCGACATGCCGGAGACCGAGGGCGCCTCATGAGCGAGAAGACCTTCACCACCGTCCTCCACGTGCAGCTCGACGGCACGCCGCTCCCGGACCCGCTGGCGGTCCGGCTCACGGAGGGCTGGGTGGACGCCAGTGTCAACGTCCCGTCCGCGTTCCAGCTGACCTTCGGCGACAAGGACGGGACGCTCACCGAGAAGTTCCCCTTTCTGAAGGTGGGGGCCATGGCGGTGCTGTCCCCGTTCACCGACGGGCGGCTCGGGGAGCCCATGCTGACCGGCGAGGTGACCGCCGTGGAGGTGGACGCGGCTCCCGGACACGGGCGGTACCTGATCCTGCGCGGCTACGACCCCGGTCACCGCCTGCTGCGCAACCGGCGTGTCGAGGGCTATCCGAACATGACGGCGTCCGACATCGTCCGGAAGCTCGCCGCGCTCAACCGCATCCCTCTCGGCAGGGTCGAGGCGACGCCCACCGTCTACGAGCTGGCGACCCAGCCCAACATCACGGACTGGGACTTCCTGTCCCGGCTCGCCCGGGAGAACGACGTCCGGCTCTCCGTCGACGCGGCGGGCCGGCTCGTGTTCGCCGCTCTGCCGCCGGCCTCCTCGGCGCCCGCCGACACCACGCCGGCCGCGGCCAGCCCGTACGTCCTGGACTTCGGGGCGAACACGCTGCACAGCCGGGTGTCGGTGACGGCCGCCGGGCAGGTGGGGAGGGTCGACGTGCGGGGCTGGGATCCCCGTACCAAGCAGGCGCTGTCCTCGCCGACGCCCGCCGTGGCGAGCCGGGACATCGTCTCGGACATCACCCCGGCCCAGCTGTCTGCGCCCTTCGGCGCGGCCGAACTCGCCGCGACCGGCACGCCGTTCACGACGCAGTCGGAGGTGGCGCAGGCGGCGGCCGCGCTCGCCGACGACGTCACCGGCTCGTTCGCGGAGGTGGAGGTCGCCGTCACCGGCAATCCCTCGCTGAAGCCGGGGCAGCCGGTGGCGGTGAAGGGCGCGGGTTTCCCCTTCGAGGGCCGCTACACCGCCACGGGCGTGCGGCACGTCTTCGCGTCGGGGCAGCAGTTCACCACGTGGCTGACGGTGTCGGGCCGGCAGTTCCGTTCGCTGTACGGGACGGCCTCGGGCGGCGGGGAGCCGGCGCCGCCCATGCCGGGCGTCGCGGTCGCGCTGGTCACCAACACCAAGGACCCGCTGTCGCTGGGCCGGGTCAGGCTGCGTTTCCCGTGGCTGTCGGCGACGTACGAGAGCGGCTGGTGCCGGGTCGCCCAGCTCGGCGGGCGCGGCGGCGGCGGTCTCGTACTGCCGGAGGTGGACGACGAGGTGCTGTGCGCCTTCGACCGGGGCTCCCTCGAACATCCTTATGTCCTGGCGGGGTTGTACAACGGCGTCGACCGGCACACGCCGGCCACGGACCGGGTCGCGCCCGTCGATCCGACCAGCGGGCGGGTCCAGTGGCGTGCCCTGACCTCGCGCACCGGGCACACGGTGGAGCTGCGCGAGGAGGGCGGTCGGACGCGGGCCTCGCACGGCATTCGGCTGCGGACGTCGAAGGGCGGGCTGAGCGTCGAGCTGAACGAGGCCCGCACCACGCTGACCATCGACAGCGACGGCACGGTCACGATCAGCGGGGCCCGGGGGGTGACGGTCGAGTCGGGGGCCGATCTGACGCTCTCGGCGACGGGGCGGATCCGGTTGAACGCGGGCCTCGGCGTGGACATCAAGGCCGGGGCGAAGTTCAAGGTGTCGGCGCTGACCCAGGCCGTCGTCAACGCGCCCGCGTTCGTCACGTCGACCGTTCCGATGCCCAATCCCGTCGCGGCGAACCTGCCGTTCTGATCCCACCGTCCTGATCCGACCCTTCCGAGCCTTCCGAGCCTTCCGAGAGGAGGACCTTCCGTTGAGTGAGCACTTCGTCGGTGCGGGCTGGGCCTTTCCCCTGCGTACCGGGCCGAGCGGCTCCATCGCCCTGGTCCGTCGCGACCGCGAGATCGAGGAGTCGATGCGTCTGGTCCTGGCCACGGCGCCGGGCGAGCGGCCGATGCGGCCCGAGTTCGGCTGCGCGGTCCACGAGTTGGTGTTCGCTCCGGTCAACGACGCGACGATGGGCCGGGTCCGGTACGAGGTGATGTCCTCGCTCGACCGCTGGGAGCCGCGGATCGAGGTGGAGGACGTCACGGTCGCCCCCGCGCCCGGGGAGCCGACCACCCTCCACATCGACGTCCGCTACCGGGTGCGCGGCGCGAACAACCCGCGCAATCTCGTCTTCCCCTTCTACGTCATCCCCTCCGAGGACTGAAAGAGCCGCCATGGCCCTGCCCGCACCCCATCTCGACGACCGTCGCTTCCAGCAGTTCGTCGACGACGCCAAGCGCTACATCCAGCAGGCGTGCCCCGAGTGGACCGACCACAACGTCTCCGACCCGGGCGTCACCCTGGTCGAGGCCGTCGCGCACATGGCGGACCAGCTCGTCTACCGGCTCAACCGGGTCCCGGAGAAGAACCACCTGGCCTTCCTCGACCTGCTCGGCGTGACGCTCTTCCCGCCCGCCGCCGCCCGCGCCGACATCACCTTCCGGCTCTCCGCTCCGCAGCCCGAACCGGTGCTGCTGCCCGCCGGCACGGAGGTGTCGACCGGACGTACGGAGACGGAGGAGGCGGTCGTCTTCGCGACGACCGCCGATCTGACCGTCGTCCCCTGCGAGGTGACCCGGCTGCTGCGGCAGGAGGCCGGGGGCACGCCCGAGGACCGCTCGCAGGACGTGGTGGGCGGGGCGGACGTCCCCGTCTTCTCGGCCCTGCCGCGCGTCGGCGACACCCTGCTCATCGGTCTTTCGGCGGCCGTGCCGGACTGTGTGCTCGTCCTCGACCTGGACAGCAGGGTCGACGGCGTCGGCGTGGACCCGCGCCGACCGCCCCTGGTGTGGGAGGCGTGGTCGGCGGCCGAGGGCTGGGTCGTGTGCGAGGTCGACGAGGACTCCACGGGCGGGCTCAACCGGCCGGGCGAGGTGGTGCTGCACATGCCGTCCGGGCACGCGGTCTCGCGGCTCGGCGGGCACGAGGCGGGCTGGGTGCGCTGCCGGGTCGTGGAGCCGGTGGAGGGGCTGCCGTCCTACAGCGAGTCGCCGACCGTGCGGGCGGCGGGCGCGTTCACCATCGGCGGTACGGTGCGGGCGGCGCACGCCGAGGCCGTGCGGGACGAGCGTCTGGGCGAGTCCGAGGGCGTCCCCGGGCAGCGGATGCGGCTCGCGCACGCGCCGGTCGTGGACCGGCCGCCGCTGCTCCTCCAGGTCGCCGGGCGCGCGGACGGCGGCGGTGACGAGGAGGACCCGGAGGCCGGCTGGCAGGAGTGGACCCCCGTCCGCGACTTCGCCTCCTCGCGCCCCGGCGACCGGCACTACACCCTGGACGCGACGACCGGCGAGATCGCCTTCGGCCCCTCCGTGCGCCAACCGGACGGAACCTTGCGGCAGTTCGGGGCGGTGCCGCCGAAGGGCGCGGCGATCCGCGCGGTCCGCTACGGCACCGGGGGCGGCCGGGCGGGCAATGTGGCCCGCTCCACGATCACGGTGCTGCGCAGCTCCATCCCGTACGTCGCGCGCGTCGAGAACCGCGAGGCGGCGCGGGGCGGGGTGGACGGGGAGACCGTCGAGGAGGCCAAGTCCCGCGCACCGATCACCCTGCGGGCGCAGGAGCGGGCCGTCACGGCCCGCGACTACGAGGAGCTGGCCCGGCGGGCCGCGCCCGAGGCCGCGCGGATCTCCTGCCTGGCGGCGGACGCCGCCGAGGCCGGCGAGAACGCGGTCCGGGTCCTGGTGGTGCCGCAGGCGGTGCCGGACCGGGGCGGGCGGCTGCGCTTCGAGCAGCTGGTCCCGGGCGACGAACTCCTCGGCCGGGTGACGGGTTTCCTCGACGAGCGGCGGCCCCTGGGCACCCGGCTGGCCGTCGGTCCGCCGTTCTACCAGGGGGTGACGGTGGTCGCGACGCTGCACTCGTTCCGGGCGGCCGAGGCGGAGCGGGTGCGCGCCGTGGCGCTGGACACGCTGTACGCGTACCTGGACCCGCTGACGGGCGGGGCGCACGGCGAGGGGTGGCCGTTCGGGCGGCCGCTGCGCGCCGGGGAGGTCTTCGCGGCGCTCCAGCGGGTGCCGGGCGTGGAGCTGGTGGACGAGGTGCTGCTGCATCCGGCCGATCCGCTGACCGGCAGGCGGGGTGAGGCGACGGACCGGATCGAACTGGCGCCGTCCGCGCTGCTGTTCCCGTTCGACCACCGCGTCCGTGTGATCGAGGCGCGGTGAGCGGCTCCGCGCGGGGTACGGTTCCGGGGCTCGCGACCCCGTACCCGTTGGGGGCGGCGCTGCCGGCCGTCTACGCGGAGGACGACTTCGGGCAGCGGTTCGTGTCCGGCCTGGACGTCGTCCTCGCTCCGCTGTTCAACGTCCTCGACTCGCTGGAGGCGTACTTCTCGCCGGCGCTCGCTCCCGAGGACTTCGTGGACTACCTGGCGACCTGGGTGGGCGCGGAGCTGGACGGCGGCGAGCCGTTGCCGCTGCGGCGGCACGCGGTCGCCTCGGCCGTGGCGCTGCACCGGGTCCGCGGCACCCGGCAGGGGCTGGCGGCGGCGGTGCGGCTCGCTTTCGGCGTCGCCCCGGAGATCGCCGAGAGCGGCGGCGCGAGCTGGTCCGCCCGTCCGCTCGGTCCGTTCCCGGGGGCGCCCGTGGCCGGACTGCACGTCGTCCTCCGGGTCGCCGACCCGGCCGCCGTCGATCCGCACCGGCTGCGCTCGGTCGTGGCCGCGGCCCGCCCCGCGCACCTGCCGTTCACCGTCGCGGTGACCTCTTCCCGTACATCCGAAGGAGCCTGACCCCCATGAGTGACGCGCCCCAGTCCCGTCCCTGCCCGGACTGCGCGAGCCCGGTGCGGACGGCGGACCAGTCGTTCTGCGACGGTTGCGGAGCGTTCCTGCGCTGGGACACCCCGGCCGGAGCGGCCCCGGCCGCCGACCGGTCCGTCCCGGAACCGGCCCGCGTGCGGGAGCCGGGCGACTCGTCCGTCCCGGAGCGGGCCCGCGTGCCGGGACCGGCCGACGCGGCGGGGGAAGCGCCGGCGACGGCCGCCCGCGCCGACGCGCCGGAGCCCCCCGCCGGCTCCGAGGAGGTCACCGCCCCGCTGCCCGCCGTGGCCTCGTCCGCCGGGGAACCCCCGGCCGTGCCCGTACCGGGGGTGATCGCGGAGGCGGAGGAGGCGCCGGCCGGGCGCGCCGCGTCGGGGAGGCCCGCGCCCGGGGAAGCGGAGGAGACGCCGGCAGGGCGCTCCGCGTCCGAGGGGCCGGCGTCGGCCTCTCCCGGGGATCCCTCGGACACGGTCGTGCGCGCGCTCCTCGTCCCGGTGCCGGGGAACCGTCCGGTGGAGCCGGCCGTCGCCGCTCCCGTGCTCCCCGCGCGTCCGGAGGCGGCGCGCCCGGCGGTACGGGCGGCCGCGGCGCCCGCCCCCGTCGAGGGCGGCACGCCGTGCCCGGCCTGCTCGCTCGCCAACGCCCCGGGCCGTCACTTCTGCCGTTCCTGCGCGACGCCCATGGTCCCGGAGCGGCTCTCCACGGCCGAGGGCCCGTACGCCGGCCGGCGGCCCGGGCTCGCCCGCGACCGCAGCCGTGTGCTGGTCCGCGCCCTGATCGCCGCGGCGGTCGTGGCCGTGGTGGTCGGCGGCGTCTTCGGCGGTCCGCCGGCCGCCCGCGCGGTCCAGGACCATTTCGCGACCCGCGTCCCGGTGCACCCGGTCGCCTGGCTGGCCTCGCACTCCGCGCCGAGGCAGGACCCGAAGCTGGCGGGCGACGGCTACTCCAACACCTGGTGGGGCACGGGGTACGCGGGCGATTCGGCGGGCCAGTACCTGGAGGCGCGGTTCGCCGAGCCGACCGATCTGCTCAGCGTCCTCGTCACGCCCGGCAGTGCGAAGAACACGACCCAGGCGGACGGGCAGGCCACCCCGCGGACCTTCGACCTCGTGGTCAAGGACGCGGCGGGCGAACTCCACGTCTCGCACCACCGCGTCAACGACGGCGGCACGCAACGTGTCGACCTGCGGGTCCGGGACGCCCTGTCGGTCCGGTTGGTCCTGCGCACGGCCTGGCGCGCCGACCCCCGCAAGCAGGTGGCGGTCGCGGAGCTGGAGTTCTTCGGCAGGTCCGTCTCCTGAGCCGGGGCCTGACGGACGGACGAGTGCCGTCGGCGCGGAGGGCGCCGACGGCACTCGTCGAAGTGGGGGTCAGGGCTCAGGGGCAGCTGATGCGGGTGTCACCCGCGTCGGTGGTGCAGCTGTCGGTGCCGGCGCCGCCGTTGGCGATGTCGTTGCCGGAGACCCCGTCGGTGGTGGTGAGGCGGTCGTTGCCGTAGTAGCCGGTCAGGGTGTCGTTGCCCGGGCCGCCGTTCATGGTGTCGTCGCCGAAACCGCCGTCGAGGTTGTCGTTGCCGTAGTTGCCGTGGACGGTGTCGTTGCCGTAGCTGGCCCGGATGGTGTCGTTGCCGCCGAGGCCGCAGATGACGTCGTTGCCGTAGCCGCCGTTCAGGGTGTCCGCGCCGCTGGTGCCGATGATCGTGCAGCCGCGGGCGTTGTTCACCGAGGTGGTCGCGGTGGCCGTGTTGCCGGTGGTCACCGGGTCCGGCTGGGTGGCGCTGACGCCGGCCGTGTCGGTGAGGGTGCCGGTGGTCCGGGGTTCGGCCGTCACCGTGACCGTCGCGCTCGCGCCGGGGGCGAGGGAGCCGAGGGCGCAGTTGGCCGCCGTGGCGGTGGTCGTGCAGGTGCCCTGCGAGGGGACCGCCGAGATGAGGGTCGCTCCCCCGCCGGAGAGCGTGTCCGTGAGCGTGACCCCGGTCGCGGTGGCGGTGGAGGACGCCGCGTTGGTGACGGTCACGGTGTACGTGGCGCGGTCGCCGATGCTCACGGTCGTCGTACCGGACTTCGTCACCGACAGGTCGGCGTACGACGGGGGCGGGGTCGTGCCGTCGCCGCCCTGGTAGCGGGCGAGGGCGAACTCGTAACCCGCCCCGTAGCCGGCCGCGACGATCTTGCCGTCGGGCTGGACGAGCACCCCGCGGGCCTCGTCGAAGTCGTTGAAGCCGGTGACCACGAAGCCGTCGCCGCCGAAGCCGGTGTCGACGGTGCCGTCCGGCTGGAAGCGGACCAGGCCGAAGTCGTTGGCCTCGGAGCTGTTGGGGTCGTCGGCCTGGCCGGCGAGCACGATCTTGCCGTTCTGCTGGAGCGCCATGGCGTTCGCGAAGCCGCCGTCGCCCGGGAAGGCGACCGAGGTGCGTCCGTCGCCGCTGAAGGTGGTGTCGGGGCTGCCGTCGGCGTTGTAGCGGAGCAGGGCGTAACCGGCGCCGCCGGAGCCCGCGGCGAGGATCTTGCCGTCGGACTGCACCGCGGCGGCGTTGCCGAACTCGGTGCCGCCGAAGTCGGCGGTGACCATGCCGTCGCCGCTGAAGGTGGTGTCGAGGGTGCCGTTGGCGTTGTAGCGGACCACGCCGATGTCGAAGGCGGTGTTGCCCACGTAGCCGACGGAGACGATCTTGCCGTCCGGCTGGAGGGCCATGCTCCGGGCGATGCCGCCGGCGTCCTGGGGCGAGGTGGGCGTGAAGCCGGCGACCACGGCCCCGTCACCGCCGAGGGTGGGGTCGAGGTTTCCGCCGGTGGTGAGGCGGACCAGCGCGAATCCGCCGCCGGCGCCCTTGCCCACGGCGACGATCCGGCCGTCGGACTGCACGGCGACGTCGGCGCCGTCCGCCGAGCCGCCGAACTCGTCGACCCGCACCAGGCCGCCGTTGCCGAAGCCCGTGTCCAGGCTGCCGTCGGTGTTGTAACGGGCCACGGAGAAGAAGCAGCAGCCTCCGCCCTCCTCCGCGACGACCTCGGTGGTGCCCGCCACGACGATCTTGCCGTCCGAGGGCTGGATCGCCACCGCGTTGGCCGACTGGAAGCCGCCGTCGAAGTCGCTGGTGACCGTGCCGTCGCCGCCGAAGGTCGGGTCCAGGGCGCCGTTGGTGCCGTAGCGGGCGAGCGCGAAGCCCGCCTCGCTCATCCCCACCACGACCAGCTTGCCGTCGCCCTGCCGCGCGATGTCGTTGCCCTGCGCGGTGCCGGTGATGGGGGTCGTCACCCGGCCGCCGGACCCGAAGGTCGGGTCGAGGTCGCCGGGTGCCGCGAGGGCGGTGCCGGGCACGGCCAGGACGAGCGCGAGCCCGAGCCCGAGCGCGACCGGCACCCCGGCCTTCCCGCCCGGTCCGCGGCGCCGTGCCGCGGGTCTGAGAAGTGCGTGGGTCATGGGTGGACGAGCCTCCGTCTTCGCAGGTGAACAGGGAACGGGCGACAGCTTCGGGCCCGACCCCTCCGCACCGCGCGGACCGTGCCGCGCTGCGTCCCACTGGCCCCGGGGGAACCACCCCCTCGGGGGAGCGCGAGGGGGCGCGCGGGCCGAGAACATCCCCTGATACGACGTCAGGGAAGGTCCGGGGCGGGCTCCGGGTGGTCGCCGGGGCGCTCGGTCGCCGCCCGTGCCGGCTGACGGCGGCGGGGCCGGGCGCCCCCGGCTCGGGTCGTGTCCCGGCCACCGCGTACCCTCGCCACCGACGGTTGCGGGACGGACGGTGGGCAGGGTACGGACGATGGCTGAGGCGCCCGGGCGGGGTACGGAGTCCGGTGACGGCGACAGGGCGCGGACCGCGACCGTACGCGTGTTCGTCGCACTCGCCCCGCCCGACGACGCGAAGGACGAGCTGGCGCGCGAGCTGGGCCCCTCGTACGAGGCGTACCCGCGCATGCGGTGGAACCGGATCGAGGACTGGCACATCACCCTGGCGTTCCTCGGGGAACTCCCGGTGGAGACCGTCCCCCTGCTGCGGCCGCCGCTGGCGGAGATCGCGGCGGCGCGGCGCCCCGTGGAGCTGGCGCTGCGCGGCGGCGGACACTTCGACGACCGGGTGCTGTGGAGCGGGATCGACGGCGACCTCGACGGACTGCACCAGCTCGCCGCCGAGGTGCGGGCCGTCGTCAAGGAGTGCGGCATCCCCTTCGAGGACCGGCCGCTGCGTCCCCATCTGACGCTCGCCCGGGCCCGCCGCGACGATCCGACGTCGGTACTGGAGGCCGCGGCCGGCCTCGCCGGCTTCACCGGCCGCCGATGGGTGGCCGAGCGCCTCCATCTCGTCGGCAGCGACTACGGCCGCGGCCCGGGCCCGATCCGTTATCGCGACATCGAGGCGTGGGAGTTCGCACGGCGGTAACCGGACGGCAGGTGGTCAGGGCAGCGCGCGGTCAGCGGCCGTACAGACCGCGGCAGAGGTCGGCCGCGCCCATGGGGGCCTGGATGTCCTCGGCCTGGCGGCAGAGGCGGCGCATCTCGGGCGGCCGGGCGTCCGTCCGAGGCTGCGGGCGGGCCGGGGCGGGCCGGTTCTTGTGCGGGGGGCGGGGTGTGGTCCTGGTGCCGGTCCTCGTTCCGGAGCTCCTGTGCGCGGGCTTCCCGGGCTTGTCCGGCGTGGTGTACGGGCGGTGCGGGGCCGTCCCGTGAGCCGGCGGGCGGCGGGCGAGCGGTTCCCCGGCCGCGGGGACGGCGGCCTTCCGGGCGGGGGCCCGGGCCGGCGGAGGGGCCGGGCGGGGGTCGGTGGTGGTGAGGGCCTCGCGAGGGGCCGGCTCTGTGGGTGCGGGCCAGGCGGGGAGCGGGGCGGGGGGCCGGTCCGCGGCCGGTGCGAGGCCGCCGGGGCGGGCCGGTGGGCCCGGTGCGGAGCCGTGCGGGACGGCCACGCATCCGGTGGCGAGGAGCGCGATGAGCAGCAGGAAAGTGGTGCGGCGGGCGTGCATGGAGTCACGGTGCCCGAGCCCCGACGGACGCGGACGGCGGCTCGGCCCGAGTCCACCGTGACGAGTGAACCGCCGCCGTGCGTGGACGGAGCGGTGCCGTCACGTGCGACCCGGCCGCGTACCCGACGGACGACGGCACGCGGCACGGCTCCGGCATCGCGGTGACCGACCCGACCGTGCCCGGCACGTTCCCGGGTACAAGATCGAGGCCGTGGAGTGTCCGCCCGGCTCCGCCGACGCTCTCCTCGGCACCGACGACGAGAACCTGGGCGGGTACGTGCGGACCATGCCGTTCTGCGCGTCCTGATCCGGATCGCGTAGTCGTACGGCTGTGCGGTCGGTCCCTTCCCGGTCGGCGGCCGGACGGGGCGGGGCCGATCCGGAGCGCGAGCGGGCCGCGGCCGACGCCGCCCTCGCCGAGCACCCGGACCTGGGCGAGCGGCTCACGCGGGTGGGGGCGGGCCGTGCCCCGTCCCGGCTCCGGCGGCCGGACCGGGGTGCTCATCGGGCCGTGAGGACGCCCGCCAGCGCGTCGGCGGTGGCCGGATGGGCGGCGAGGAGTGCGGCGCCGGTTCCGGCCCGGGCCGCCGCGTCCGTCGTGGTCCAGCCGTCCGCGCCGCCCAGGAGCTCCGCGAGGGCGTCGCAGGCCGCCGGGTGGGCGGGAAGGAGTACCGCGCCCCGGGGGCCGGCGGCCGCCGGGAGGGCGCGCGGGCCGGCCGGCTGGTGGTGCCACGGCGGGACCCAGGTGTCCAGGGCCGCGAGCCGGGCCGGGAAGATCCGTCCCGCCTCGCGGATGAGCAGCGGGGCGAGTTCCGCGGCGTTCGAGCGGAGGGTCGTGATGAGGACCGGGAGCCACGGCAGCAGTACGGCGTCCGGTAGGCGCCCGAAGGCGTTCGACACGGCCTCCACCACCACGTCCGCGAGGCCCGGCACCGGCTCCAGGGCGTGCACGAAGCCGCTGAGGTGGCGCGGATAGGAGGGCACGGCCAGGGGGTCGGCGAGGAGCTCGTCGCAGCGTGCCCGCAGCTCGCTCCGGGAGAGCGTGCCCAGCTGGACCTGTGCCGCCCACAGCAGGGCCGTCTTCGCCGGGTCCCGCGGGTGCGCCTGGGCGACGGCCAGCTCCAGCTGGGTCCTGTCGCAGCCCAGCGAGAGCGCCAGGCTCTCCATGCCGAACAGGAAGCCCAGCATCGCCGCCACCTGCCCCACCGTGGCGTCCTCGTCGCGGAAGGCCGTCGGCAGCAGCGTGCAGTAGTGCGCGTACCCGGCCCTGACGAACGACTCGATCCACGGCGGGAGCACCGGTTCGCCGGTGCGGTAGTACGCGAGGAGCCCGCGCACCCGGCGCAGGACCTCCGGCGCCCCGTCGACCGTCCGCTCGCCCGCCAGGACCTCCAGGGCACGGGTGCCGAGCTCGTCGGCGAGACGCCGGCCGCCCAGGTACAGCGTGGCGTCCTCGACGGCCGCGAGGACCTCGGCGGTCGTCGCCCGCGGCCCGTACGCGGTGCGGCGCAGGCGCTGCTCCAGGACCTGTTCGAGGCTCACGCCCTCGTAGCCGAGCTCGATGAGCGCCCGCTGGTGGGTGCCGAGGGCGAGGTCCCAGGACTCCTGGATCGACCGCTCGCCGAGCCGCCGCTCCCCCATGACGGGCCGGGCGGCGCCGCCCGGCAGCAGCCGGCGCAGCATCCACAGGACGTCCGAGCAGGCCCTCAGCTCCGGCCGGGAGGTCATGTCGAGCAGGGCCCGGCGCACCCCGCGCTGCTGGAGGTTCAGCTCCAGGGGAGCCAGCCGGTCGTGGACGTCGCGGGCGAGCGGCGGCAGCGCCTCGTAGCCGACCTGGCCGATCCGGTCGCCGCCCATCATGATCTCGACGAGGCGGCGCACGTCCCGGCGCCCGGGCACGCTGTCCTTCTCGATGCAGGTGACCGCGGCGTCCTGGAAGTCGTACGGCGTGGGCCTGGCCCGGTCCCGCATCCCGGCGAGCAGGATCGACGTCTCGAAGACGGCGATCGCGTCGGCGGTGGAGGCCAGGTAGCCGTTGCGTCGGGCGGCGCGGACGATGTCCACGGACCAGCCGAGCAGTTCGGTCTCGTCCAGGGTGTCGAGGACCGGCGGCCGCCGGAGGAAGCCGGAGAGGCGGTCCTCGGCCGGTGCCGCGGCGGGGAGGGCGGCGGACGGCGCGGTGGTCTTCGTCGCCGTCTTCTTCGTGCCGGCCTGTCCTTCCAGGCGGTACGGCTTCACCCGGGTGCGCTTGAGGTTCTTCGTCCACTGCGCCGCGGCGATCGACACGGAGCCGGAGGCGAGGCCGAACTGGGCCTCGATGGCCGCGTTGCTGGAGGGGATCAGACCGTACTGCCAGGTCGTGGCGGTGCGCGGCGAGATCGCGAAGGTGTCGCTGCCGTGGACGCCGAACTCGTCGACGCGGCTGGCGGCGTGGAAGGCGCCGCAGACGTACAGGCAGTCCGCCGGGTCGGTGCCGGTCGCCGCCAGGTGCTCGCGCATCCGGGTCCACATGTAGCGCTCGCGGTCCTCGTCGACGCGGACGCGGTCGCCGTCCCCCGGCGCGAGCCGCCGGAACAGGCTTCCGATGAGGAACATGACCTGGCGGTAGGTGTCGTGGTCGCTGTCGCCGAGGGGCACCTCGACGTACTGGTGCCACCATTCCGACCAGTGCCGCACCTTGCCGTGGCGCAGCAGGTGCTCCTCCAGTTCGGCGAAGCGCGGCCGCAGGTCGCCGATCTCGACGCCGACGGCCTCGCCGTGGAGCGCGGTCTCGGCCTCGGTGCCGGTCGTCCCCCCGGTTTCGTTCGCGTCCTCTCGGACCGGGTCGTCCGTGCGGTCGTGCCGCGCGTCCCACTGGAAGACGTGGTCGGAGGAGCGGTCGACGAGGACCAGTTCGACGCCGGGGGTGTCGAGGGCGTAGGCGATGGCCTGGTACTCGGCGGAGGCCTCCGTGATCGGGGCCACGACCGACAGCGGCGCCCAGTCGGGCGGGAAGCCGTCGATGTCGCTCGCGAACGCCTGCACCGCCACCGGCAGCCGGCAGTTGCGCAGCTCGGTCAGGAGCGGCGCCATGTCCTCGCACAGCTCCAGGTACACGACCTTGGGCTGCTTCTCGCGCAGCCGGCGGGCCATGGCGAGGGCGGAGGCAGGCGAGTGGTGGCAGACGGGGAAGATCTCCAGCGGCTCCGCCACGGCGCGGTCGACGTCGTCGACCAGTCCGAGGAGGATGCCCTCCAGGGCGTCCGCCCCGCCGGCGAACTCCGCTGCTGCCTCGTGCAGTTGACCGCGCAGCGCGGTGAACGGGGCCCCGGTCACGACAGCTTCGCGATCGCTTCGCGGCCGCCCTCGAGGAACTCGGGCCAGGACCCGCCCTCCTCCTTGCCGCGCGGTTCGACGACGCCGTGCAGGTACTTGTTGAGGATGGCCAGGTCCTCCGGCTCGCGCCGGGCGAGCGTGCCGACCAGGGAGGCGGCGAGGGCGCGGGCGGTCAGGGTCCGCTCGCCGAAGAAGTTGCTGTGCAGGATCGAGTCCTCGAGGACGCCGATCTGTTCGGCGGTCGAGAGGGCGGACTCCAGCTTCTCGTCGTCGCTGCCGGCCGCGGCGGCGGAGGCCCGCAGATCGGCGAAGCTCTGGAGGAGGACGTCGAGGAGGGTGGGCGGCACGTCCAGTTCGATGGCGTGCCGGCGCAGCAGCTCCTCGGTGCGGAAGCGGACGATCTCGGCCTCGCTCTTCTTGTTCGTCACGACCGGGATGCGGACGAAGTTGAAGCGGCGCTTGAGCGCGGAGGAGAGGTCGTTGACGCCGCGGTCGCGGCTGTTGGCGGTGGCGATGACGGAGAAGCCGGGCTTGGCGAAGACGATGTTCTCGCCGTCGGCGCCGTCGAGCTCGGGGACCGAGATGTACTTCTCGGAGAGGATCGAGATGAGCGCGTCCTGGACGTCGCTGGTGGAGCGGGTCAGCTCCTCGAAGCGGCCGATGGTGCCGGTCTCCATCGCGGTCATGATCGGCGAGGGGATCATCGACTCGCGGGACTGGCCCTTGGCGATGACCATCGAGACGTTCCAGGAGTACTTGATGTGGTCCTCGGTCGTGCCGGCCGTGCCCTGGACCACCTGGGTGGAGTTGCGGCTGATCGCGGCCGCGAGGAGTTCGGCGAGCCAGCTCTTGCCGGTGCCGGGGTCGCCGATGAGGAGCAGGCCGCGGTCGGAGGCGAGGGTGACGATGGAGCGCTCGACGAAGCTGCGGTCGCCGAACCACTTCTGCGCCACCTCCCGGTCCAGGCCGTCGGCGCGCTCGGAGCCGAGGACGAACAGGCGGACCATCTTCGGGGACAGGCGCCAGGAGAAGGGCTTGGGGCTGTCGTCGATCGATTCCAGCCAGTCGAGTTCCTCGGCGTACTTGATCTCGGCGGGGGCGCGGAGCAGGTCGGACATGTGCGGAGCCTTTCGGTCTCGGGTCTCGGGTCTCAGGTGAGGAAGGTCTTGAGTTCGTGCACGAGCTTGTCGATGTGGCCGGAGATCACGGGGGTGCCGAGCGCCTTGAACCGCTCCCGGAACCAGGGGTTGACCTCCTGCCGTCCGGAGCTGGTCACCGAGCCGACGGGGATGAACCGCACCCCGGAGCGGTGGACCTCCTCGATGCCCTCGAACAGCGGCTGCGAGCGGTCGAACTCGTAGAAGTCGGAGATCCAGACCATCACGGTGTTCTTCGGCTCGGCGATCTTCGGCCGGGCCATGGCCATCGCCACGGGCCCGTCGTTGCCGCCGCCGAGGTTGGTGCGCAGGAGCACGTCGAAGGGGTCGCGCACCCAGGGCGTGAGGTCGATCGCGCGGGTGTCGTACGCGATGAGGTGGACGTCCACCTTGGGCAGCCCGGCGAAGATCGAGGCGAGGATGGTGCAGTTGACCATCGAGTCGACCATGGAGCCGGACTGGTCCACGACGACGATCAGCCGCTGGGGCGTGGTGCGGCGGACGGTGTGCCGGTAGTAGAGGCGGTCGACGTAGAGCCGCTCCTCCTCCGGGCTCCAGTTGGTCAGGTTCTTCCAGATGGTGCGGTCGAGGTCGAGGTTCCGGAAGACCCGCTTGGGCGGGACCGAGCGGTCCAGCTCGCCGGCGGTGGCCTTCTCGACCTGGGTGCGGAGCACTTCGGCGACCTCGTCGACGTACCGCCTGATCAGCGCCTTCGCGTTGGCCAGCGCCACTCCGGAGAGGTTGCCCTTGTCGCGCAGCAGCTGCTCGATCAGGGACATGCTGGGCGTGAGCCGGGCGGCCAGCGCGGGGTCGGCCAGCACTTCCCGCAGGTGCATGCGGTGGACGAGGTCGGCCTCGACGGCGCCGAGCTCGGCTCCGAGGCCGCCGCCGGTGAGGGCCGATCCCGCCGCCCGCCCGCCGCGCAGCCCGCCGGGCCGGGAGCCGAGTGCGCGCTCCAGCCAGCCCGCGTCCGACTGCCAGCGGGCCAGCTGCCCGGCGGAGACAGTGCCGGAGCCGGTGGCGAAGACGTTCAGCAGCAGCTTCGACGCGAGCGCGGCGCGCCGTACCTCGGCGGCCCGGTCGCGCGCGCCGTCCGGCTCGGGCTCCGGGGCCATCAGGCTGTCGAACTCCTCGGCCAGCTCCGGGTGGCGCTGGACGACGGAGTCCACGGAGGCGCCCGGGTCGAGCAGCGCGGACGGCAGGCCGATGTCCTCGACGACGGCGAGGCTGGCCGCCTCCAGGGCGGCCTGCTCCTCGGGGTCGAAGAGCCGGGCGAGCAGCCGCCAGTAGAGGACCTGGCGCCGGTTGTCGTCGGGGTCGGGGCCGACCGGCGCCGACGGCACGGGACCGGCCGAGGGGACGGGGGCGGGCGAGGCGGTGTGGTCGGACGGGACCGTGAGGTCGGACGGGACCGTGAGGTCGGACGGGACCGTGAGGTCGGACGGGACTGTGAGGTCGGGCGAGACCGTGGGGTCGGACGGGACGGTCGCTTCGGTCATGAGCGCAGCAGCCTTCCCGCTCGCTCGCGCAGGACGGCGACCGCGTCCGTGGCCGCCTTCTCCGCGCGCGCTCCGGCCTTGTCGGTGGTGCCGCCGGCCCACGCGCCCGCGTGGACGGCGACGGTCTTCTTCCGGACGGTCGTCTCGACGGCGAGCGGCTGGAGGAGGAACCGTCCGGAGTCCCAGCGGAGCAGGCCCAGGCACGCGCCGGACGCGGCGATCGCCTCCGGGGTGAGCGGGCCCGCGGCCGGTACGCGGTCGGTGTCGACGGCCAGCCGGCGGCCGGCGACGGTGAACGTCACCGATCCGTCGTCCTCGCGCTCCGCCGCGTACCCCTCCAGGAGGACGGGCACCGCGATCCGGACCGGGTGCCGGTCGAGCGGGGCGGTGACCGGATCGGTGGCGGTGGCGAGGGCGACCCGGGCCGTGGCGAAGGGGTCGGCGGGCTCCCCCGCGCGGGCGCGCTCGTCGTCCCAGACGAGGTCTCCCCCGGCGGTGACGGGCATGGCGTCGAGCTCCATGGCGCGGCCCTCGCTCACGGCGGTGAGGAGCGACATGCGCGGCCGCAGCAGCTGCCAGAGCCCGGCGCCGACGACGGTGTCCGGCTTGGGCGCGGACACCGCCGCCCGGACCAGGCGCGGTGGCGCCCCGTCGGCCGGTTCGAACACCGCGTGCACCTGGGCCTGTACGGCGGTCGCGTGCTCCTGGACGTCGACGCCGAGCGGCAGCAGACGACCGGTCGCGGTGGAACGGGCGGCCGTACGGGCCGCTCCGGGCAGGGTCAGCAGCAGGGCGCGCGACCACAGGTCGGCCCAGCGGCGCACCGGGATCCTCACCAGGGTGGCCCCGGGGCAGGATGCGGCGAGTTCGGCCGAGAAGCCGTCGAGCAGCGTCGCCTGCCGACGGAGCGCCGGGTCCCGCAGCATCGCGGAGACGACGGGCGCGGCGCCGCCGACGAGTTCGTGGTCGAGGCCCTGCCAACCCGTGCGGGCGAGGTCGCAGAGCCAGGCGCGGGCGGCGGCGAGCACGTTCGCGGCGGGTTCATCCCCCTCGGCGGGCGGCGCGGTCTCCTCCGCGGCCGGGCGGCCGGTGACGTCGGCGACGCGGGCCGTCAGGGCGTCGTGGACGGAGCCCATGAGCGCGGTGCGGGCGGCGGCGAGCGCGACGAAGTGGTCCTCGCCGGCGGCGCCGGCCGCGGTCTTGTCGGCGGCCTCGGCGACGAGGGAGGCGAGCGGTGTGCCGGCGAGGGCGTCCGCGAGCGCGGCGAGGCCGTCGGTCTGCGCGGGCTGCGGGCGGAGCAGGCCGGCGACGAGCGCGTCGTCGAAGGCGTCCACGGCGGCCAGCGCCTCGTCGAGTCCGTCGACGGGGTCGTCGAGCAGGTCCGTACGCATCAGGCGACCGCCCTCGTCGGCGGGAACCACTGCATCTCGGGCAGCGGCGCGGTGACCGGCTCCAGTTCGAGGTAGGCGAGGTGCCTGAGGAACCGGCTGAACACCGGGGCGGCGGCCGAGGTGTCGCCCTGCTCGGGGCGCGTGGCGGTCATCGCCGAGAGGAGCTCCTGGGCGTCGGGCTCCCCGGCGGGCGTGTCGGCCTTCAGATAGCGGGCGACGCGCTGCGCGCCGTACTGGAGGACGGCTTCGGTGACGAGGGCGCGGATGTGGTTGCAGAACGAGCCGCGCGCGCCGCCGCAGGGACGGTTGTTGTTGGTGCTGCACGCGAACGCGTACGTCCCGGCGGCGATCGAGGACACGTACACGCGCCCGATGTCGGACCCGCTGGACACCACGCCCTGCAGACGTCCGTCGGCCAGCTCGACGAACGGCACCTTGGCAAGTTTCCGCGGCCTCGCGGGCGGTACCACCCGCGCCGCGCTCGACCTCTCCCAGACCGGCAACGCACTTCTCCCATGCACGTCAAAGGGGATGTTCACGCCGGAGCGGCGGAACATCGACAACGTATCCCCGCCCACTGACAACGCCTCGGGGACGGCGTCGCGCGCGGCCTCTGGCGGACCGTCACGACCGGGCCCGGAGCCGGTTTCCGGACCGTCCGAGGCGGGCGGCGGGCAGGACGGGGGACGTGCTCCGCTCCGGAGAGGCGGGGCGGAGCGGAGCGGGGCGGGCGGCGTGCCCGAGGGCTTGGCACTCGGGTGCGGCCCGGCCCCTGGACGTCCTAGTAGGGCTTCACCAGGACGTGGGCGGCTCCCGGGATGCCGATCCCGAGGAGCTCGTCCTCCTCGGGGGTCGTCGGCGCGCCCATCTCCTGCTTGAGGACCGCCCGGGACATGGCCTGCACCCACAGGGCGCGGGGCCGGCGGCGCGCCTCCCAGGCCCGCAGGGCCTCGGGGACCGAGCCCGCGGCGTCCAGGGACTCGGCGAGGACGAGGGCGTCCTCGACGGCCATCGCCGCTCCCTGCGCGAGGTGCGGGGTGGAGGCGTGGGCGGCGTCGCCGGCCAGCACCACCCGGCCCACGTGCCACGGCTCCTCGACCGTCACCTGGGAGATGCGGGAGTACACCACGGCCGCGGGATCGGTGACCGCGCGGAGCGCCTCGGCGACGGGGCCGGAGAAGACCGCGAGCCGCTCGGCGAGCTCCTCGTGGGCGCGCCCGGGGTCCGGCCGGTGGTCCTCGGCCTCGGCGAACACGGCGCCCAGGTACATCAGTTCGTCCGTGATCGGGGTGAGCAGGGCCTTCGCCTCCTGGCCCGCCGTGGCCATGACCACGCCCCGGATGTCGGGGTGCCGGGGCACGGTCACGCGCCAGTTGGCGAATCCGGTGTACGCGGGCGCGTACCGGTCGCCGTAGAGGCGGGTCCGCAGCGGGGAGCCGATGCCGTCGAAGCCGACGACCAGGTCCCAGCGGTCGCCGGACCCGTCGGAGAGCGCGACGGTGACGCCCGTGCCGTCGTCGTCGAGTCCGGTGACGGTCACGCCGAAGCGGACCTTGGCTCCGGCGGCGACGGCGGCGTCGCCGAGCACCCTGGCGAGGGCGGGCCTCGGGATGCCGTTGGCGGCCGGCAGGTCGCCCATGCGGGGCTGGGGTATCCGCGCCAGCACGTTCCCCGCGGGGTCGGCGATCGTCAGGACCTCCCATGCGAACCCCGCCGCGAGGCAGTCGTCCAGCACCCCGAGCTCGCGCATCACGTGCAGGGCGTTGGACGGCTGGATGATGCCCACGCCGAGGGCGTCGAGCTCCTCGCGGAGCTCGGCCACCTCCACCGTGTGGCCGCGCCGGGCCAGAGCGGTGGCGAGGGCGAGGCCGCCGATGCCTCCGCCGTGTATCAGGACGCGCAGGGATGATGCCATCGCGGATGTCTCCAGAACGTGATCGAACAAGGCGGAGGAGTGTAACCCCCGGGTGTGCACCCGCGGTTGTGCCGCCGCACCGCCGTACCGCCGTGCCCCCGTGCCGCCGCACCGCCGCACCGCCGCACCGCCGTGCCCCCACACCCCCGCACCGCCGCACCGCCGCACCCCCGTGCCCCCGCACCCCCGTGCCCATGGACCGAGGCCGGGACCGCGCCGGGCGCCCCTCGGGGTCGTCGCCCGGTTCCGGTGCGTGTCCGGCACGCGGCTGCTCCTCGCCGCGCCGCCGCGGTGGGTACCCGCACCGCGCGTACGAAACGGTGGTCCCGCGAGGATTCACCGGGATCCCCGGCGCGCCGACGCGCCCTCACGGCGGGGCATCGCGATTCGATGGGCTCGGGGCGGGCAGGCGTCCACAGGTCCGCGACCACCGGAGGAGGAGTACGCCATGCCGCACCCGTGGCGCCGATGGAAGTGGTGGCAGCGCTGGGGACGGGACCCGGTGGTGGTGCAGACGCTGCGCTCCACCGCCGCCGCGACGCTCTCGTACGTCGTCGCGCTCCGGCTCAGTTCCGAGGCGGCACCGCTGACCGCCCCGCTCACCGCCCTGCTCGTCGTGCAGGTGACGCTCTACTCGACGCTCACGACGAGCCTGCGGCGGGTGAACTCCGTCGTCGTCGGCGTCCTCATCGCCATCGCGTTCAGCGTGCTCGTCGGACTCACCTGGTGGAGTCTCGCGCTGATCATCCTGGCGTCGCTGGTCGTGGGCCGGTTCGTCAAGGTGGAGGAGTTCGTTCCCGAGGTGGCCATCAGCGCGATGCTGGTCCTCGGCGTCACGCAGGTCACCGACACGGCGTGGGACCGCGTCCTCGAGACGCTGATCGGCGCGGTCGTGGGCCTGCTCTTCAATGTCGTGCTCGTGCCGCCCGTCTGGGTGGACACCGCCGGGGACTCGATCGTCGACCTGGCCCGGCGGATGCGCCGGCTGCTCCTGGACATCGGCGAGGAGCTCGCGGACCCGGACGCGCGGCCCGAGCCGGCACCGGTCCCGGAGGCCGTCTCCCCCGCTCTCTTCGAGCGGGCAGCGGCACGGCTGCACGAGGCGCGGCGCCTGGACAACGACGTCGCCGACGTCGACGCGGCGCTGCGGCAGGCGGAGGACAGCCTCCGGCTGAACCCGCGGGTGAAGGAGGGGCTGCTCCACCGCATCGTGCTGCGCACGGGCCTCGACACCCTGGAGATCTGCGCGGTCGTGCTGCGCGTCCTCGCCCGTTCCCTGACCGACCTCGCGAAGGAACGGGAGGGGGCCCCGCTCGTGCGCAGGGAGGCGGGCCTGGCCCTCCGGGAGACGCTGCGGCACCTCGCGGACACCCTGGTGAGCTTCGCCGACCTCGTCACCTCGCATTCGAGCGCCGGAGCGGAGACGGCCGAGGACCGCCTCGGCGAGGAGCTCGGGGCGGCCCGCGCCGCCCGTGACCACGCCGCCGGGCTGCTGAAGGACGAGGCGGCGCACGATCCGGAGCGCTGGCAGCTGTACGGCGCGCTGCTGGCCGAGATCGACCGGGTCCTCGACGAAATCGATCCGGATCACCGCGGCCGCCGGCTGATGGAGGAGCTGGACCGGCACACGCGCATGCGTGCGGAGCGACGCCGCCGCGTCACCTCCCTCGCGGCCCGGGCACGCCGTACGCCGTGACGGGCCGCGGGGCGCCCTCCTCCCGGGGGGCGCTCTCGCCGGCCCGGGCGGTCGGGTGAAACAGGGGTGCGGTGTCCGCCCGCTCCCGCGATCATGAGGGGATGACACGCACCTTCGAAGAGCTCGTCGCGGAAGCCTCCGAAGCCTCGGTCGACGGCTGGGACTTCTCCTGGCTCGACGGGCGGGCGAGCGAGGAGCGGCCCTCCTGGGGCTATCAGCGGCTCCTCGGCGAGCGGCTGGCGACCGCCTCGGCCGGGCTCGACATCCAGACGGGCGGCGGTGAGGTCCTGGGCGGGGTCCCGGTGCTGCCGCCGACGATGGCGGCGACCGAGTCGTGGCCGCCGAACGTCGCGCGGGCCACCGCGCTGCTCCATCCCCGGGGGGTGGTCGTCGTCGCCGATCCCGACGAGCCGCCGCTGCCGTTCGGCGACGCCGCCTTCGACCTCGTCACCAGCCGGCACCCGGCCACCGTGTGGTGGGCGGAGATCGCGCGCGTCCTGCGGCCGGGCGGGAGCTACTTCGCCCAGCACGTGGGCCCTGCCAGTGTGTGGGAGCTGGTCGAGTGGTTCCTCGGGCCGCAGCCCGAGGCGGCCCGGCACCGCCGTCCCGACGACGAGGCCGCCGGGGCGCGCGCCGCCGGGCTCGACGTCGTGGACGTGCGCTCGGAGCGGCTGCGCATGGAGTTCCACGACATCGGCGCCGTCGTCTGGTTCCTGCGGAAGGTCATCTGGATCGTGCCGGGGTTCACGGTGGAGGAGCAGCTGCCCCGGTTGCGTGAGCTCGACGCGCGGATCCGCGCGGAGGGGCCGTTCGTGGCGCACTCCGCGCGGACCCTGATCGAGGCGAGGAAGCCCTCCGTACCGGCCGCGTAGGGCCGTCAGCCGGAGGTGGGGGTCCAGCCGCCGAGCCAGTGCGCGGTGTCCTGGGCGGCGGCCTGGGCGTCCGTCAGGTGCGGCCGGTCGGTGCCGGCCGGTCCGGCGCCGGGGCCGGTGTTGCGGTACTCGGCGAAGCGGTCGGCCTTCCAGGAGAAGCCGCCCATGTCCGTCCACGGCGTGGCCCTGACGGCGGCGCTGAGGACGCTGTCGCGGACGGTGGTCTGCGGGTCGAGCGTCGCGTCGCCGCCCGCGTGCCAGGGGCGTCCGAGGAAGAAGCTGCCGGCGGTGACGTCGCCGTTCACGGTGGAGCGGGTGATGAGGAAGCCGTTGCGTCCGGCGGTGGTGCTCGGCGCCGTGACGTATCCGGCGGAGGTGCCGTCCCAGCGCTTCTTCAGGGTGAGGACGGACCGGTCGATCACGGCCGTGGCCCGGCCGAAGACGAAGTCGACGTTGCCGATGACGTACGAGTCGGTGACGTAGACGCGGCCGGTCCTGTCCTTGGCCGCGGTGTCGAGGAGGAGGGTGTCCTGGTCGCCGCTGACGATGACGCCGTCGAGGACGATCCGGTCGGCGGCGGTGCGCAGGGCGACCGCCTGGTGGCCGCTGATGTTCTGGTTGCGGGCCTCGTCGAAGTCGTTGGAGACGCTGAGGTTGCGGGCCTGGAAGTCGTCGGCCTCGACGGCGACGGTGGCGCTGCCGCCGGTGCCGTACGTGCCGGAGCCGTCCGGCTTGGGCGTGCCGGAGGCGTGGCCCTCGACGATGAGGGTGTCCTTGCGGCTGCGGCCGGTGCCTTCGATGGTGAGGTGGGGCTTGTTCGACGGGACCCTGACGGTCTCGCGGTAGACGCCGGGCTTGACGCGGATGACGACGCGGGAGGTGTTGCCGGCGGGTACGGCGTCGACGGCCTTCTGGACGCTCGTGTACTGGCCGCTGCCGTCCTTGGCGACGGTCAGGGTCGTGACCGCGGGGGCGGCCGCCGCGGTGGTTCCGATGGAACTGCGTGGTCCGGCGCCGGACTTGAGCAGGGCGGGCACGTCGGCCGCCGGGTCGGGGGTGTAGGGGTAGTACGTCCTCGGGTCGAAGGCCGTGCCGCCGCTCTCGTTGCGGCCGGTGGTGCCGGAGAAGATGTTGCCGCGCTGGACGAGGGCGGCGCCGGCGTCCTTGGTCACGGGGTTGTTCACGCCCTGGAAGTAGCTGTTCTCCAGGAGCATGCGGGTCTTTCCGCGGGCGTAGTTGCCGTAGGACGAGGTGACGGCGGTGCCCGGGTCGTCCTGGAGGTAGTTGTTGTAGAGGTGCGCGTGGGCGACGTTGTCGGTGGACGGGTTGCGCTGTTCGGTCTCGCGGAACCAGTTGTGGTGGAGGGTGAGGTCGGCGGTGACGTTCTCCGTCCAGCCGATGCCGAAGGTCTTGTTGTTGTTGCTCAGCCGGTTCCAGGAGACCGTGACGTACGTGGTGTCCTTGCGGCTGTCGACGAGGCCGTCGGCCATGTGCCGCAGGTCGTTGTGGTCGATCCACACGTGGTGGGCGCCGTCCATCTGGACGGCGTCGAAGTCGTGGTCCTTGTCGTTCCAGACGCCCTGGTACGCGTCCCGGATCGTCAGGTTCCGGATGATGACGTTGTGGACGCCGGGGCCGAGGAAGAATCCGCCGCCGACGATGTGTCCCGAGGTGCCCGAGCCGACGATCGTCTTGTCGGAGGCGACCTTGATCTCCTTGCCCACGGGGTTCATCGTGATCGTCCCGGCCACCACGATGACGTACGGCTCCGGCGCCGTGGCGTACTTCTCCAGGTCGGCGAGGTTCCGCACGGTGACGGTCGCGCCGTCGCGTCCGCCGTACGTGCCCTTCTGGCCGAGGGCGTCGACCGACGCGAAGCCGTCGGCGACCGCGCGGGCCCACTCGGGTGCGGTCGCGGCGCCGGCCCGGGGCCGGGCGTCCGCGCCGAACAGGCCGAAGGCCGTCCCGTAGGCCAGGACCCCGGCCGTCGCGAGGACGGCCGGGGCACCGATCGCCAGGGCCTTGCCGCGCCTGCGGTGCCTCGCCTTGCTGCGGGTCTCGCTCACGTCGTGCTTCCTTCCGTACGTGGGGGGTGTGCCGCCCGCGCCGGAACGGGCGGGCACCCCGTGGTCGCCGCCGGCCCCGGAAAGGTTGCCGTCGTGCGCCCCTATCCGGTCCGTCCGGGTGCGATGACCACGACCTGGTCGTCCGGATGCCAGTGACGGACGTGCGCTTTGGGCGGGTTGACGCGCAGGCCGTGGTCGGGGGCGGTCGTGGAGCGGTAGCCGATGGCGCAGGCGCCCTGGCGGGCGGCCGATTCGGCGACGGTGGCGAAGGACGTGGTGCGTCCGGTGCGGACGTAGTGGGCCGCCGGGCGGAGGTGGAGGGCGTTGCCGTCCGGGGCGAGGAGTTCCTCGAACACGGCGGTGAGGTGGGGGTTCTGGGAGATCTGGGTCATCAGGAGTCCGATGAGTCGGCCGCTGACGACGAAGTCGGCGCCGGGGAGTGGCGGTGCGATGAGCCGGTTGCGGTCGTCGGTCAGCTCGGTGACGACGGGGAGGGTCCGGCCGCTCGCCCGTCGCCCGGCCCGCAGGTGGAGGAGGGTGACGAGCGTCCGGTCGTCCGGGTCGGCGTGGCCGGGCCGGTGGTCGGGGCCGAGCACGATCACCGTGTCGTACCGGTCGGGGTCCGGCGCGTCCGTGGTCCCGCTCAGGGTGGGGTCGCCGGGCCGGTGGAGCACCCTCATGCGCCCGCCGACGGCTTCGGCGACGGTCCGGATGCCGGTGAGGGTGCCGGTGCGCGGTTCGGCCACGACGTCGAGGGACGAGCCGGGCGGTGTACGGCTCGCGAGCCGGGTGGCGATCAGGGGTGCCCGGCGGTTCCACCCGAGGAGGAGGACGCGCTCGGGGCGCCGGGAGGTCTCGGGCGGGGCGTGGGTGAGCGCGGTCGGGTCGTAGGGCACGGGGGTGGCCGACAGGCGGGTCGCGTGCTCGTCCTCGGCGATCACCAGGAGGGCGTCGTCGGCGAGCAGCGGGGTGGAGCGGGGCGGGTTGAGCTCGACGGTGCCGTCGCCGTGGACGATGCCGACGGCGGTCGACACCGGACAGGCGCGGGCGGCCTCGCCGAAGGTGCGGCCGGACAGCGCCGGTTCCCGGAGGGTGTGGAACTCGTGCCCGGCGAAGTCGAGGAGTTCCTGGTGGACGAGGGAGAGTCCGGGCTGTCGTACGCAGTCGACGAGGAGGCGCGCCGCGATGTCGTCCATGCCGAGGACGGTGGCGCCGGGCCCTGCGGCCAGGCGGGCGGCGCCGAGGTGGCGGTCGTCGCGTACGGCGGCGACGACGCGTACGGGGTCCGTCTTCCCCGCGGCCGCCGAGAGGGACAGCAGGGTCTTGACGACCTCGGCGTCGTCGCGGGGGTCGTCGCGGGGCAGGACGAGGACGCATTCCGCGGTCGCCGGGCTCACGCGCGCGAGTGCGGCGGGGTCGGTGGGCCGGCCGGTGCGGCAGAGGATCCGGGTGCGGCCCGTGGCGCCGACGGAGGCGCGGAGGTCCTCCTCCATGGCGGGTTTGTCGCGGTCGGCGAGGACCGCGATGATCCGGCGGCGCCGGTCGGTGCGGGCGGCGGCGAGTTCGGAGAGGACGGTGGGGATCTGTTCGGACCAGCCGAGCACGACGGTGTGTCCGCTCTCCAGAATTCTGGCGTGGCCTCGGTTGAGGGCGATGAGGCGGTCGGTGAGGCCGGTGGTGATGAGGCTGACGAGGGTGGAGACGTAGATGAGCGCGATGAGGGCGAGGAGCACGGACAGGGCGACGCGCAGCGGGGGGCCGACCTCGCCGCCCAGGCGCATGGTCTGTCCGGTGTTGCGCCACACCGCGGCGATCCTGGAGCCGAGGGAGGCGGGGGTGTGCCGGTCGGTCCAGACGAGGACGGTGCTGACGGGGACGACGAGGGCGAGGCAGACGAGGGCCAGCCAGCCGCAGAGCGCGGCGGTGCCACGGGTGAGGATGGTGTCCACCCAGTAGTGGAGGCGTTCCTCGGTGGAGTGGTCGCGGTGGGCGGACGGTGTCCGGCCGTCGGAGCGGCTTCGGGAGGCGGACCGGATCCGGGAGGCCGGCCGGATCCGGTCCGCGGGTCGGTCGTCGGCGGTACGGGGCTCCTCGGTCCGGCCGGGGCCGGCTCCCTGTGCGGCGCCCCGCTGCCGGGGTACGACCTTTTTGTCTTCTTTTCGCACGTCAGCAGGGTGCCGCCCCGCCGGTGGCGGCGGGGCGGCATCGGGGCATGTTCATCCCTTCGTGATCAGTCCGCGCCGCACGGGTGGGACCGGCCGGTCAGGCGTACGGATCGAAGGGGATGCCGGCCGGCTTCGCCTTGGCCAGGTGGGAGGCGAGGTTCCCGTCCTTGAGGCCGAAGACCGCGCTGCCGAAGTCGGCCTGGGTGAGCTTCTCGCGGATGCCCGCGGGGTAGCCGTTCCAGCCGACCAGGCTGGGGAACTGCCAGGTGTGCTGGTGGTTCTCGGGCGGTTCGTCGTTGGAGTTGGCCGGGCGGAAGCAGTGGGTGCCGATGCCGTCCTTGTGGTAGACGATCTTCGGGTGGGTGCCGTCCCAGCGGATCCGGTCGCGGCCGTAGACGTCGAAGTCGCCGTGGGCGGAGGTGGAGACGTACCGGGCCTGGTCGTTCTGCACCCAGACCACGACGTGCTCCCAGTCGTGGCGGTGTCCGCCGAGGCTGCTGCCGGCCACCGCCTGGTCCTTCTCGAAGTAGAGGCCGTAGATGATCGCGCACCAGCCGTTGTTGCACTTCGCGCGCGCGTACCCGTTGGTGTTGGTGAGGTCGGACGCGTCACGGCACTGGCCGTTGAGGGCGCCGGAGGGGTTGAGGCCGCCGTTGAGCGTCCCGTCGGGACCGATGGCCGGGGTGGGGTAGCAGCCGTCGGTGTCGTAGTCGTAGGCCGGCTGGAAGGTCTGCTCCAGGCCGTCGGCGTTGGCGGGCAGTGCGGTGGGCGGTGCGGCGAGCGCGCTGCCCGGCAGGGCGATGATCAGCGCGAGGGCGCCGGCGAGGGCGAGCGCGCCCCTGGTGGCATAGGCCTGGGTCTTCAACTGCGTCCCCCTGGGTCGGTGGGCAGGAACCGACCGCATCTTGACATGCACACCCCATAGAGGCGAGGGTGCCGGGCCCCTCGGAAAAGCCTTCACCGACCGGCCGCCCCGGGTTCACCCTCACCGCAGCGCGGCCGCCACCAGGCGGCGGACCTCCTCGACGGGGACGGTCCCGCCGTTGACCAGGCGATCGAAGACCAGGCCGTCCACGCAGGTGAGCAGGGTGATCGTGCGCTCGCGGGCGTCTTCGAGGCCCTGGGCCGCGAGGAACTCCTCGACGGAACGCCGGGCCGCGTTGTCGCGCGGGACGAGGATCTCCCGCAGCTCGGGGTGGTGCACGCTCTCCAGGGCGCACGCGTAGCGCGCGAGGGAGCGGCGGCGGCCCTCCCCGGTGAGCCGGAGCGTGGTGAACGCCGCGATCCCGGCGACGAGTTCCCCGGCGTCGCGGGGCGCTCCGGCACGGCGGCCCGCCTCCTGGATCTCGGCCTGGTCGCGCTCGACGAGGCGGCTCACGAGCGCGGTCAGGAGCGACTGGCGGGTGCGGTGGTACGCGGAGGTCGTCCCGGGCGGCAGGCCGGCGGCCCGGTCGACCGCGCGATGGGTGAGCCCGCGCATGCCGTGCTCGGCGAGGACGTCGATGGCGGTGTCGGCGAGGAGGGCGCGTCGGGCGGCGGCGGAGGCGGGCATCCCCCCTTTCTACACCTGTAGAGGGGAGGAGTACGGTTCTTCTACATCTGTAGAAGAACCGTGGAAGGGAGATCCGGCATGGACGGCGGTAACGCGGTGGTGGTCGGTGGCGGGATCGGCGGCCTCGCGGCGGCGATCGGGCTGCGGCGGATCGGCTGGGAGGTGACCGTCCTCGAACGCGCCGCCGCCCTCGGGGACGCCGGCGCGGGCATCTCCCTCCACGCCAACGGCATCCGCGCCCTGGACGCCCTCGGGGTCGGCGCGGGGGTGCGCGAGGCCGCCCGGCCCCAGTACACCGGCGGCACCCGCGTCCCGGGCGGCGGCTGGCTGGCCCGGATGGACGGGGCCGCCCTGGAGCGGGCGCTCGGCACGCCGATCGTCGGGATCCCGCGCGCCGTCCTGCACCGGCTGCTGCGCGAGGCGCTTCCCGCCGAGCGCCTGGTCGTCGGGGCGGAGGTGACCTCCCTGGACCTGACCGCTCCCGACCGGGTGGGGGTGGTCACCGGGGAGGGGGTGCGGGAAGCGGATCTGGTGGTGGCCGCCGACGGTGTGAACAGTGCGCTGCGCCGGCTGCTGTTCCCCGGCCACCCGGGGCCGGCGTACAGCGGGTCCACCGTCCTGCGCGCCGTCACCGACGCCCCGCTGCCGCTCGCGTCCGACTTCGAGCTGACCTGGGGCCGGGGCGCCGAGTTCGGGCACATCGCCTTCACCGACGGGCGGGCCGAGTGGCACGCCGTGCTCAACTCCCCGCCGGGCGTGCGCCATCCGGACCCCCTGGCCGTCCTGCGCCGGCGCTTCCGGGACTGGCACGAGCCGATCCCGGCCCTGCTCGCGGCGACCCGCCCCGAGGCCGTGCTGCACCACGACATCCACGAACTGGCCACTCCCCTGCCGGCCTTCACCGCCGGCCGGGTCGCCCTGCTCGGCGACGCCGCCCACGCCATGACCCCGAACCTCGGGCAGGGCGCCTGCCAGGCGCTGGAGGACGCGGTGTCACTGGCCGCGGCGCTCGCCACCGCGTCCGGCGTCGGCGCGGCGCTGGCCCGGTACGACGCCGAGCGGCGTCCGCGCAGCCAGTCCGTCGCCCGGGCCGCCCGCCAGGCCGGCCGGATGGGCCAGCAGCTCTCGCATCCGGTCGCCGTCTCCGTACGCAACGCGGCCCTGCGGGTGGCGCCGGACCGGGCGACCCTGCGCGCCATCCTGCGACATGCCGACTGGACGCCGCCCGCCCTCCACGCAAAGAAGTAGACGATACGTATCGTCTCGCTTATGGTGGTCGTCATGACCACCTCCCCCGCGCACATCGCCATGTTCTCCATCGCCGCCCACGGCCACGTGAACCCGAGCCTGGAGGTCATCCGCGAGCTCGTCGCCCGGGGCCACCGCGTCAGCTACGCCGTCCCCGCGTCCTTCGCCGAGAAGGTCGCGGAGACGGGGGCGACCCCCGTCGTCTACACCTCCACGCTGCCGACCGACGACGACCCGGATGCCTGGGGCACCGAGCTGATCGACCACCTCGAACCGTTCCTCGCCGACGCGACGCAGGCACTGCCGCAGCTCGCCGAGGCCTTCGACGGGGACCGGCCGGACCTCGTGCTCCACGACATCACCGCCTATCCGGCCCCCGTCCTCGCCCACGCCTGGGGCGTGCCCGCCGTCTCGCTGTGGCCGAACCTGGTGCCGTGGGAGGGGTACGAGGAAGAGGTCGCCGAGCCGATGTTCGCCGAGCTCAAGGCCTCGCCGCGCGGCAAGGCGTACTACGCGCGCTTCGAGGAGTGGCTCGGCGAGCACGGGATCGACACCCACCCCGACCGGTTCGTCGCCCGCCCGCGCCGCGCGATCGTCCTCATCCCCCGGGCCCTCCAGCCGCACGCCGACCGGGTCGACGAGTCCGTCTACACCTTCGTCGGCGCCTGCCAGGGCCCCCGTGCCGAACAGGGCGAGTGGCGGCGGCCGGAAGGGGCGGAGAGGGTCCTCCTCGTCTCCCTCGGCTCCTCCTTCACCAAGCAGCCCGGCTTCTACCGGGACTGCGTCGAGGCCTTCGCCGGCCTGCCGGGCTGGCACGTCGTCCTGCAGATCGGCAGGTTCGTCGATCCCGCCGAGCTCGGCGAGCTGCCGTCGAACGTGGAAGCGCACTCCTGGGTCCCCCAGTTGGCGATCCTGCGCCAGGCCGACGCGTTCATCACCCACGCGGGCGCGGGCGGCAGCCAGGAGGGGCTCGCCACCGGCACGCCCATGGTGGCCGTGCCGCAGGCCGTCGACCAGTTCGGGAACGCCGACATGCTCCGGTCCCTGGGCGTGGCACGGCATCTGCCCATGGAGGAGGTCACCCCCGGGCGGCTGCGGGAGGCCGTGCTCGCGCTCGTCGACGATCCCGAAGTGGCCCGCCGCGCGCGGGAGATCCAGGAGTCGATGGCCCGCGAGGGCGGTACGCCCCGCGCCGCCGACCTGATCGAGGCGGAGCTCGCCTGACGGCGACGCGCCGGGGGGCCGCCCCCCGGCGGCCGCTCCCCCTCGGCGGCGACACGGCGGAGCCCGTGGGGGCGGGTCGCGCCTCCTGCCGCCACCGTCACGGGTACGGTGCGTTCTGATCCCGACACGTACCGTCACGTCGGCGGTACGGAGGGCTGACCGCACGAAGGAGATCTCGATGGCGATTCTGGTGAAGACCGAGGTGCCGGGCGTGACGACCGACCAGTACGACACCCTGAACAGCAAGCTCCAGTCGCTGCCCGGCAACCCCTTCCAGGGCTGCCTGGCCCACGTCTGCGTGCCGACCGGCTCGGGTCTGGTGATCCACGACCTGTGGGAGTCGGAGCAGGACATGCGGAAGTTCATGGACCTCGTGATGCCGCTGGCCCAGGACATGGGACTGCCCCAGGGTCCCCAGCCGGAGGTCTCCCAGGTCCACAACTACTGGATGCCGTGACCGGAGTCGTCGGGGGCCGCCCGGCACGGCATAGGGTCATGTCATGTCCAAGACCGAAATTGACCGGGTGACCGCCGAGTTCTACGGCGCGTTCGACAACCGGGACGGCAAGGCCGCCGACGTGGACCGGATCCGGCGGCTCGTGCTGCCCCGGGGAGTCATCGTCTGCACCGCGCCCACGTTCACCGCGTACTCCGTGGAGGAGTTCATCGAGCCGCGCGAGCGGCTGCTCTCCGACGGACGGCTCGTCGAGTTCTCCGAGTGGGAGACCTCCGAGGAGACGCGGATCGAGGGAGACATCGCCTCCCGGTTCGGCACCTACCGCAAGTCCGGGGTCTTCGACGGGAAGCCCTACGAGGGCGAGGGCACCAAGACGCTCCAGTTCGTCCGGACGCCGGACGGCTGGCGGATCGCGGCCCTCTCCTGGTTCGACCACTCCTGACCGGTCGACGGCGGCCCGTCGCCCCTCCTCGTACGGGAGGGGCGACGGGCCACCGTCGTCAGACCGCCGTTCCCGCGCGGGTACGGAGGGGCCGGCCGGCGCGACCGCCCGGACGGAGTGCGGGGTGCGGTTGAGTACGGGGGCGCGCCCGGCAGTTGAGTACGAACGCTCATGTCCGGGCCGCGGGGCCCTTGGACAATGGTTCCGTCACCGTTCCGCCTCGGATCCAGGGGGCCTCCCGTGCTCAGTCGTCTCGCCGCCCACGTCGTCCCGTTCTTCGGGCGGCTGACCGTCACCTCGGACCCCGGGGCGCGTGTCGAGCCGGGCAGCATCCTCGTCGTGAACCACACGTCGCTCGCCGACCCGGCGCTCGTGCTCGCCGCGCTCCGCAGGCGGCTGGCCGTCGAGCCCGTCCTGCTCGCCACCTCGGGGCTCTGGCGGGTCCCGCTCCTCGGCCGGGCGCTGTCCCGCGAGGGGCACGTCCCCGTCCACCGCAGCTCGGCGCACGCCGCGGCGGCCCTGGACCACGCGGCGGTCGCGCTCGCCTCGGGGCGGCACGTGATGCTGTACGCGGAGGGGCGCATCCCGCCGCGCCGGGACGCGGCCGAGAACCCGCCGGAGACGTTCCGTACCGGCCTCGCGCGGCTCGCGCGGGCGACGGGGGCACCGGTCGTGCCGATCGGTCAGGCCGGGGCCCGGCGGATCACCTCGGGCGGTCGGGCGAAGCAGCTCGCCGGAGTGCTGACCGCGCCCGTCCGCAGGCCGGGCCTGCACGTCCACATCGGCACGCCGCTGCGGCTGCCCGACGACGTGGCCGCCGCGACGGAGCTCGCGCACGGGGCCGTGACCGAGGCCTGGCGGACGGCGGCCGGGGCCCTGGGCGAGCCCGCGGCCCTGAGGGGTGTCTGACGGTCCCTGCGGTTGGCGGCGGCGGTCGGCCCGGCGCCGGGGTCGAGGCTCCGGCCCTTCGCCGGCCGGTCCCGCCCCGGTCCGCCGACCGGTTTCGGCCTGGACCGTCCTTCGACCGGTCTCGGCCTGGACCGCCCCTCGACCGGTTTCGGCCTGGACCGTCCGTCAGCCGGTCTCAGCCCGGACCGTCCGTCAGCCGGCCTCGTTCCCGGTCCGCGGCGGGCGGGTCCCGGCCCGTGCGTTCGCCTCCTCGTCCGCGTCCGCCAGCCGGAACAGCAGTGGGGAGAGGGCGAGTTCGAGGGCAGCGAGCGCCAGCTGGAACCAGTGCGGCCGCCCTTCGACGGCGAGGGAGAGCAGCCTCCCGAGGGCTCCCAGCAGGAACACGGCGGTGAGCCCCCGCACGGCCGCGGCGGGGACGGGCGACTGTCGTACCGCCCAGAGCCAGGCGAGACCGTAACCGGCGAAGATCGCGCCCAGGAACCGGCCGAGGCTGTCGATCGTCGGGCCGGCGGCCGTGGCCCCCGGGATCGCGGCGTTGCCGAGCAGGACGTGGAGGAGTCCGATCGCCACGCAGGCGTACCCCATGGCCCGGGCGAGCCCCCGAAGCGCTGCGGCTCTGGTCATGTGCGCGACCCCCATCAAGTAGACACGCATCTAGTAGTGGTGCGCGTCAGCGTACGGCCGCTTACTGGACACATGTCAAGTAGCATGGCGGAGTGCCGCCCCGCAGACGCCTCGACCCCGCCGAACGCCGCGCCCAGCTCCTGGACGTCGCCGCACGGCTCTTCGCCGCGCTGCCGTACGACGAGGTGCTGATGGAGGAGGTCGCCGAGCGGGCCGGGGTCTCCCGGGCGCTGCTCTACCAGCACTTCCCCAGCAAGCGGGATCTGTTCGCCGCGCTCTACCGGGAGGTCTCCGCGCAGCTGCTCGCGAAGACGCGGCTCGACCCCGCCGACACCCTGGTCGAACAGCTGACGCAGGGCCTGGACGCGCACATCGAGTACTTCGCGGCGAACCGCAACACGGTTCTCGCGGCGAACCGCGTCCTGGCCGGCGACCTCCTCGTCCAGACGATCATCACCGGCGAACTGGACGCCCTGCGCGAGCGCCTGCTCGGTGTGCTGCCGCTCGCCGACGAGCGGACGCGGGCGGCCGTGTCGGGCGTCCTGAAGAGCTGGCTGGTCTTCGTACAGGTGCTGTGCGTGGACTGGCTGACCCACGAGACCTGTACGCGCACCGAGCTGCGCGACGTGTGCGTCGGCGCGGTCGTGGGCGCCCTCCGGCCCCTCCTCGACGAGGACCCGGCCCCCGACTGGCCCCGCTGACCCTGGAGGACCCGGCAGCCGACCGGCCCCGCTGACCCGCGAGGACCCCGTGCCCGGGCCCGCGGGCGGGTCAGAAGACCGACAGGCCCGTGATGGTCGTGAAGCGGTCGAGCGCGGCCACTCCCGCCACCGAGTTGCCCCGGCTGTCCAGGCCCGGGCTCCAGACGCACAGGGTGCAGCGGCCCGGGACGACAGCGACGACGGCTCCGCCGACGCCGCTCTTGCCGGGAAGTCCGACGCGGTAGGCGAAGTCGCCGGCCGCGTCGTAGGTGCCGCAGGTGAGCATGACGGCGTTGACCTGCTTGGCCTGACTGCGGGTCAGCAGACGGCTGCCGTCCGCGCGGAGTCCGTGCCGGGCCAGGAAGCCGGTGGCGAGGGCCAGGTCGGCGCAGGAGGCCTCCAGGGAGCACTGGCGGAAGTACTCGCGCAGCAGCTCGGGGACGGGGCCCGTGATGTTGCCGTAAGAGGCCATGAAGTGGGCGAGGGCCGCGTTGCGGTCGCCGTGGGCGGCTTCGGAGGCGGCGACGTCGGCGTCGAAGGCCAGGTCCGGGTTGCCGCTCTCGGCGCGGAGGAAGTCGAGCAGCGTTCCGGAGGCGTCGCCGGTCAGGCGGTGCAGCCGGTCGGTGACGACGAGGGCGCCGGCGTTGATGAACGGGTTGCGCGGGATGCCGTGCTCGTACTCCAGCTGGACGAGGGAGTTGAAGGGGTCGCCGGAGGGCTCCCTGCCGACGTGGGCCCAGAGCGCGTCGCCCTCCCCGGCGAGGGCGAGCGCGAGGGTGAAGACCTTGGTGACGGACTGCGTGGAGAAGGGGCGGCGCCAGTCCCCCACTCCGTAGACCGTGCCGTCGAGTTCCGCCACGGCCATGCCGAAGTCGCGCGGGTCGCCGGCCGCGAGGGCCGGGATGTAGTCGGCCGGGGTGCCCCGGTCCGTGAGTTCCGCGATCTCCTCGGCGATGCGGTCGAGGACGGGCTGGAAGGAGGTGTTCGCGGTCACGCGCCGCCCCGCGCCCCGCGGCCGGCGGTCGCGGCGGCCAGGCCGAGGTCGCCGTCGGCCGGCACGGCGAAGTAGCGGGCGACGTCGGCCTCCGTGACCTCGGCGAGGGTGGCCGGGGTCCAGTGGGGGTCGCGGTCCTTGTCGACGACCTGGGCGCGGATGCCCTCGACGAGGTCGGGGGTGGTGAGGGCCGCGCAGGAGACGCGGTACTCCAGGTCGAGGACCTCTTCGAGGGTGGCGAGGGCGCGGGAGCGGCGGAGCGTGGCCAGGGTCGCCTTGAGGGCGGCCGGGGAGCGCGTGAAGAGGGTCTCGGCCGCCTCCTTGGCGGCGGGCACGCCGGTGTCGAAGAGGCGCTCGACGATCTCCTCGACGGTCGGGGCGGCGTAGCAGGCGTCGATCCACTCCCGTTGCTCGGCGAGGACGCCGGCGGGCGGCGCGACGGCATGGCGGGCGACTGCCTCCTCGGCCGGCAGGTCCGTCAGGTCGCGGACCAGGGCGGGGAGTTCGGCGGAGGGCACGCAGGCGTCGGCGAGGCCCGTGAGGATCGCGTCGGCGGCGCCGACGTGGCCGCCGGTGAGGGCGAGGTGGGTGCCGAGTTCGCCGGGGGCGCGGCCGAGGAGGTGGGTGCCGCCGACGTCGGGGACGAAGCCGATGCCGGTCTCGGGCATGGCGACCCGGGAGCGTTCGGTGACGACGCGGACGGAGCCGTGCGCGGAGACGCCGACGCCGCCGCCCATCACGATGCCGTCCATGAGGGCGACGTAGGGCTTCGGGTAGCGGGAGATACGGGCGTTGAGCCGGTACTCGTCCCGCCAGAAGGCCGCGGAGGCGGAGCCGCCGGCGCGCGCGTCGTCATGGATGGCGCGGATGTCGCCGCCGGCGCAGAGGCCTCGCTCCCCGGCGCCCTCGATGACGACGGTGGTGACGGCCGGGTCGTGCTCCCAGGCGGTGAGCGCGCCGTCGACGGCGAGGACCATGGCGTGGGTGAGCGCGTTGATGGCGCGGGGCCGGTTCAGGGTGATGAATCCGGCCCGGCCCTCCGTCCGGAGGAGTACGTCGGGAGTTCCGGTCGGCACGGTCACTCGGTCCCTTCGGGTGGCACGACTCGCTGTCCCGGCCACCGTACCGGGGCGCGTCGCACCCCCTGGGACGGGGTGGAGCGGAGGGGCGGGAAGGACTCATCCGCTTCTCGCGGATCCTGATTGCACGGTGCGCGGTCCGGTGAGGGCCGCTACCCCGCGTCCTCACACCGAGTCCTTCCCGTCACCTCCATGGAACCACCGGCGGACCGGGGGCGCGAGCCCCGGTCAGCCGCGGGTGAGGCGGAAGCGGTGGCGTCCGACGGTGCTCTTGCCGGGGTCGGGGGTGACGGCCGTCACCGCGGCGGACGCGGTGGGCACGGGCGCCAGGAGGGTCCTGGCGCCCGTGACGGAGAGGGGCGGCGCATGGCACTGCCTCGCTGTCCACGGAACGTCTTCACGGTACGTGGTCACGAGGGCGCCATGCGCCACCGTCCGCTCGGGCGCCTCCGGGCGCTTCAGGCGGGCAGCAGGTCCTGGGGGACGCGCACCTGCCGGGGGGTGGAGAGGCGCAGTTCGATGATGTCCCGGACGGTGGGCCATTCCTCGTCGAGGATCGAGTAGAAGGCCGTGTCGCGGACGGCGCCGTCGAGTCCACGGGAGTGGGCGCGGCGGATGCCTTCGCAGGTCGCCCCGAGGCGTTCGATGGCGATTCTGGAGCGGGTGTTGCGGGCGTCGGCGCGCATGGTGATGCGGCGCACGCCCCAGGCCTCGAAGGCGTGCCGGAGCATGAGGTACTTGGCCTCGGTGTTGATTCCGGTGCCCCGGGCGTCGCCGGCGATCCAGGTGTTGCCGATCTCGGCGGCGTCCGGGACGGCGGTCAGCGGATCGCCGTGGGGCATGCCGGGCACCGGCGGCCACACCAGCGGGCCCCGCCAGTAGTCGAGTTCGAGGAAGCGGGTCGAGCCGATGACTCTCTCGTCGGCCGTACTGACCAGGGCGAAGGGCAGGCAACGGCCTGCCGCCTGATCGGCGAGGGCGCGGGCGATGTAGTCGAGGGCCGATTCGAGGCCATCGGGTACGGGGGTGAAGGCGTAGGCCGATCGGTCCGCCCCGCCGGCCCGGGCGAGGGCTTCGGCGTGCCGCATCGCCAGCGGCTCCAGGCGCACGGAACGCCCGGTCAGGAGAACAGGTACTGGCACGGAACCTCGGGTCTTTCACGGGCAGGGACGACTCCCGCCGCGGGGAGTCCGCGGCGGCAGCAGGAGGGGGTTCTCGCCCGGCGCCGAAAGTGTCGTGAGAACGACAAATGAGCAGGTAAAACGGTTCGCCACCGGGTGCGAGGAGGATCAGTATGCAGCCACAACCGCTCCGAGAACAGAACCCCGGGAGAACCCGCGTCCACGCGAGAGTGAAGCCTGCCGTGCGACCGGATCGAGCGGTCTCACGGGGCGGACGGGGCCGCCCGCCAGTCGGACGGCCCGTCGGTTCAGACGCAGGTGGGATGGCCCCAGCCGTCGGAGTTCTTCGCGATGCTCTCGCCCTTGTCGTAGGCACGACCACAGCGGCAACGGCCCGGGAATTTCGCGTTGAGGGTGCGGCCGGACGGGCGAGTCCCCCGGGCGGAACCCCCGCCGGAGCTCGCAGAGCCCTTACGGGGCGCAGAGGAGCGCGCCCGGGGCGTGGAGGTGCGCGTGGCGGGGTCGGCCGCGGGCAGTTCGGCTCCGTCGGCGGAGGCGAGGGGTTCCTGGGTGCGGGCGGAGTGGCTGGCCGCCCGGTCGGCGGCGTCGTTGAGGGGGTCGCCGTCGACCTGGTGCGCGGGGACGTACACGAAGTCGACGTCCCGGCCGGTGAGCAGCGCGTCGATCCGTACGACCAGGTCCTTGTTGGCGACCGGGGTGCCGGCGGCGGTCTTCCAGCCCTTGCGGCGCCAGCCGGGCAGCCAGGTCGTGACGGCCTTCATGGCGTACTGCGAGTCCATGCGGACCTCGGCGGGCAGCGCGGGGTCCAGGGCCTCCAGGAGGCGCTCCAGGGCCGTGAGTTCGGCCACGTTGTTGGTCGCCCGGCCGAGGGGGCCCGCCTCCCAGCGGTCGATCGCCCCGTCGGCGCGGCCGATGACCCATGCCCAGGCCGCGGGGCCGGGGTTTCCCTTCGACGCGCCGTCGCACGCCGCGATGATCTTCTCCAGCATCCCACGATCCTGACACGCCGAGGAGGGTGGGCGGTCCCACCCCCCTCGACGCCGGGCCGGGTCAGAAGGCGCCGTAGTTGACCTGCCAGGTGGGGAGGCCCATCCGGCGCCAGAGGGCGACGACGCGGTCGCGGTCGTCCAGGGAGACCCGGACCGCGTACCGGTGGCGCACATGGGCGTCGAAGAGCTCGGCCTTCACGAGGTCGTCGCCGCGGCCGTCACCGGAGGCGCGCATCCACAGCTCGTCGTACGGCACCTCGTGCCGGGCGAGCCAGCTCTCGGTGAGGGCGCGGTGGTCCTCGCTGCGCCCGGAGAGGAGGACGATCCGGTCCCGCTCGGAGTGCCGGAAGGCGCGCAGGGCGTCGCGGACGGAGGGGTTGACCAGGTCGCGGTCGCAGCGGCTGAAGTCGTACGGGCCCCGGTCGACGCGCAGCGCGAGGGTGCCGTCGATGTCGCACATGACGGCGGTGGGGAGGGCCGGGTCGGGGACGTAGGGCTCCCCGACGGTGGGGCGGTCGTTGAGCCAGTCCGCGGTGAGGCGCCAGCCGCCCCGGGTGGCCTTGGCGTGCTTGTCGGCGAGGATGCGGATGATCTCCTCGCCGACGGGCCGCTCGCGGGCGGCGTCGCGGCGGACGCACTCGTCGACGGGCACGCCGGTGAAGTCGTGGACGGCGAAGGTGGCCAGGCCGGCGACGGCCGCCTTGAGCCGCTTGGGGACGTGCGGGGTCAGGTGCGTGTTGTCGACGACGACGTCGAAGCCGTCGTCGACGGCGGCGCGGACCGCCGCGTCCTGGATGCCGAGCACCGTCTGCTCGTGCTTGTGGGACCGGCCGCGGTCCGGCGAGGGGACGTCGAGCATGGCGCGGAGGTCGTCGAGGTTGACGCGGCGCATCCGCCCCTCGGCCGCGGCCTGGAGGGCGCGGGCGGCCGTCGTCTTCCCGGAGGCCGGGAGGCCGGTCATGAGATGGACGACAGGCACGTCAGTTCTCCTCGTCGTGGGCGAAGGGGTCGGTGGCCTCGGGGCGCAGCTGACGCCAGACGAGGAGGTCGGTGGGGCGCCCGTCGAGGCGCAGGAAGAGGAGGGCGCGCAGGGCCCGGTCGCCGAGGTCCCCGGCGGCGCGGGCGAAGGCGGCCCGGTCGTCGGCGAGGTGGGCGAGGCGGGCGTACGCCTCGTCGACGGCCCGCTCGCGGTCCGCCGCGGCCGTCTCCAGCTTGGTGATCACCTCGCGCACCCAGGCGTCGAACTCGTCCGGGACCTGTTCGAGGAGGGCGTCGAGGGGCTTGCCGCCGGAGGCCTCGACGTCGGTGACGGCGCAGCCGAGGCCCTTGGCGAGCTCGCCTGCGGGGAGGGCGGAGAAGCGCTGGATGCCGTGGCTGCGCCAGATGTCCCGCTCGGTGACTCCGGTGAGCACCTTGTGCAGGCGCACGTACTCGCTGAGCTTGGCCTTGGCGCGCAGGCCGGAGGCGAAGCGCAGGACGAAGCCCTCGGCGTCGGTGCCGGTGGCCGGGCGGCCGCCGGGAAGGGTGTTGGACTCGGTCAGGGCGACGAGTTCGGCGACGTCCATGGCGGGCCAGGTGCGGACGACGGAGCCGATGGGCCGCCATGCCTCGGCGGCCTCGGCGAGGGGGAGTTCGGTGCCGTCCGCGCGGAAGGCGGCGAGCAGGACCAGGTCGCGGCGCTCGCCGTAGTTCACGACGATGCGGTTGCCCGGGTAGAGCATCTCGGCGAGGTAGGTGACGCCGGGGGTCAGGCCCGCGGTGTCGGCGGCGTCGAGGCGGCGCTGGGCCCAGGTGGCCTGACCGCTGGTGAAGGAGCCCTTGGAGGCGACGTGCCAGCGGTCGGCGTAGTGGAAGACGACGGCGAGGCTGCCGTCGACCTTGTCGTACACCTCGAAGGGCTCGTCGGGCAGCGGGGGCGCGTAGGGGCGGTCGCCGCTGTGCTCGGAGAGGTTGAAGAACTTGGGGAGGGGGAGCGCGACGATCCGCCCGGTGGCGTCGTCGGCGACGAGTCCGCGGCAGCGCGTGGTGGCCCGGTTCCAGTGCTGGGCGTACTGGCACGCGCGCGTGTACGTGTAGATCGACAGCGGCAGCTCGGGGTGGTGCTTGCGCGTGACGTGCCCGTTCGCGAGAGCGGCGGCGAGTTCGTCGGACGGCATCAGGTCGTGCAGAGTCAGGGTCGCCTGGCTCATGGGGTCCCTCCCGTGTGTTCGATGATCCATTCTCGGGGCGGGAAGGCCGGGGACGACACCGAATTTCGCGGTGGGGACGGGTCGGCGGGTGCGTCGGCCGGACTCCCCGTCCGGGGCGTGTCGGTGGTGCCCCGTAGACTCGCCGTCTGCCCGTCGGTGACGGAACCGGCCCAGACGAAGGAAGCGAGCCCCATGAACCACGCGGACGGCACGGCACCGATCTATGCCGAGCTCATACGGGAGCGGGGGGATGTTCCCGGTGACGTCCGCCAGACCGCGGAGGAGGTCATGCGGGATCTGAGCCGTGTGATCCAGATGCCTCCGCAGGGGATTCCCGGCCCGCAGGGCGCCGTCGTGCACGCCGGTGCGCCGCACCCCGGTGTCGGCGGGCAGATGGGCGTCGGCGGCCCCGGCGGCATGATGGGCCAGGGGGGCGTCGGAGGAGCCGGGGGCGTGATGGGTCAGGCGGGCGCCGTCGTCCCGCACCGGCCGATGCGCTGACCTCGCGGGACCTGCGCCCCGGGCCGTTGTCGGTGGCGTGCGTCATGCTGCCTCCCGAAGTGGCCCACGTCTCGACGCCAGTGGGCGGAGCGCGGTGCGTCCCACCCTGCGCCGGAGACGGCCCGCCGTGCGTCGAGCGGGTGTTGTGCTCCCTGGACGCCCTCAAGGCCTGCGCCTCGCGCGGCGGGGTCAACCGATCGGTGGACCCCGGGGTCGGCCGTCCCGCCGCCCGGGAGGGGACGGGCGGCGGACCTGACGGGGGCGGACGCGGGCGGAGGATCGGGGCAGGGCGCGGACACCCCGGCGGGGCCGTCCGCGCGGTCGCCGCACCGAGGAGTCCGTCATGCCGAAGTTCCGCCGTCCGTCCCGTGCCGCCCGGGTGCTCGTGCCCGGCGCGGTGGCCGCGGTCCTGCTCACGGGCTGCGCCCAGGGCTCCGGAGGGGCGGCTTCCGCAGGGGCGGCTTCCGCCGCCGGTGCGACGACGCCCGCCGGGGCCTCCCCCACGGCCGGGTCGGCTTCCCCCGGCTCCCCCGTCAGCGTGACGCCGGGCCCGGCCGGGACGGTCGCCCCGGGCACCCTGCTCGTCACCGACTTCGGCTCCGACACGGTCACCTTCGTCGACCCCGCGCGGGGCGCCACCGGCTCCGTGGAGGTCGGCACCGCACCGTACGGCCTGGCCGTCGGCGAGGACGGGCGCGCCTGGGTGGCGACCGCCGAGGGGGTGGCGGTCGTGGACACGGCGAGCCGCGAGCGCCTCGCACTGATCCCGTACCGCACGGACACCGGGCCGGTGACCACGGGCGAGTACCGGGGCGGTGGCATGGGCATCGCGCTCGCCCCGGACGGACGGCGGGCGTACGTGGGGGTCAACGTGCCCGGTGGGAACGGCACCCTGGAGGTCATCGACACGGCGGCGCTGAAGGTCACGGACACCGTCCCGGTCGGCCGGCGCCCGTTCGACGTGGACGTGTCGCGGGACGGCGCCGAGGTGTACGCGACGGACCACGACTCCTTCGACGTCACGGTCGTCACGGCGAGGACGCTGGAGCCGCGCCGGATCGAGGTCGCCCCGTACGGCACAGAGGGCGGGCTCGGCTCCTGGCTCAAGCCGCACTACACGGCCGTGCGGCCCTCGGACGGGAAGCTCCTGCTGCCCTTCGAGGGCGAGCGGCTCGCGGTGGTCGACCCCCGGACGGGCCGGACGACGATCGAGCCGATGACCGCGAACACCCATCAGCACGGCGCGACCGTGACCGCCGACGGAACACTGCTGGCGGTCGGCACCGGGCCGATCGACCCGGACGCGGACCGCGGCCCCTCCCTGACGGTGCGCACGCCCGACGGGTCCGAGCGGGTCCACCCCCTGGAGGGTCCGCACGAGAGCGTGGCCGTGTCGCGCGACGGCCGCACCGCCTATGTGACGGGCGGCTTCACCCGGGACGGGTACTGGGACGGTCTGACCGTCGTCGACCTCGGCACGGGCGACACCCGCCGTCTTCCGGCGGGTTCGCGACCGCTCGGGATCGTCGTCCTCTGAGGCGGTTCAGCGCTGGGGCGGCAGGACGGTGAGGACGCGCTCCACGAAGGCCTTGAAGTCAGCCATGAAGTCGCTCAGGAACTGCTGGGTCGTAGGGTCGGTGACCTCGCCGTCCTCGCCGAACAGCCCGGGGGTGAACTGGATGTACGCCTCCGGGGCGTTCATCTGCGGGGAGTTGCAGAAGCTGAGCACCGACCGGAGGCTCTGCTGCGCGACGGCCGTGCCGATCTTGCCGGGCGAGGCGCCGATGACGGCGGACGGCTTGTGGGTGAAGGAGTTCGTGCCCCAGGGGCGGCTGGCCCAGTCGATGGCGTTCTTGAGGGCGCCGGGAATGGACCGGTTGTACTCCGGTGTCACGAAGAGGACCGCGTCGACGGCCGCGATGGCCTCCTTGAGCGCCTTGCCCTCGGGCGGGTAGTCGGCGTCGAAGTCGTGGTTGTAGAGCGGGAGGTCCTTGATGGGGATCTCCCGGAACTCTAGGCCGGGGGGCGCGACACGGATCAGGGCCCGGGACAGGACCCGGTTGATGGACTTCGTCGAGAGGCTGCCGACGAAGTAGCCGACCTGGTAGGTGCTCATGCGCGCTGTCCGCCTTCCGCTGGGGGTGCTTCCAGAGGCCTTCCACGGGGCCTTCGTCGGGCCTTCCACGGAGCCTTACGCAACGTAACCCGATGAGCGGCATGTCACCAATCACGATAAAAAGGGGGAACCACGACTCATACGGAAAGGCGGACAGCGTGACGCGACCGAGGATCCTCGTGGTGGGCGCCGGTTTCGCCGGGGTGGGCTGCGTGCGGCGGCTCGAACGGCGCCTCGCCGAACGGGAGGCGGTGATCACGCTCCTCTCCCCGTTCTCGTACCAGCTGTACCTGCCGCTGCTTCCCCAGGTGGCCGCCGGCGTGCTGACCCCGCAGTCGGTCGCGCTGTCCCTGCGGCGCAGCCAGCGGCACCGGACCCGGATCGTCCCGGGCGGTGTGGTCGGCATCGACACGGCGGCGAAGGTCTGTGTGGTGCGGACGATCTCCGGCGAGTTCGTGACGGAGGAGTACGACCACCTCGTCCTCGCGCCCGGCAGCGTGACCCGCACCTTCGACATCCCGGGACTCGCCGAGCACGCGCGCGGGATGAAGACCCTCGCGGAGGCCGTCTACATCCGCGACCACGTCATCGCCCAGCTGGACCTGGCGGACGCGAGCGACGACGAGGAGGAGCGGGCCGCGCGGCTGCAGTTCGTCGTGGTGGGCGGCGGGTACGCGGGGACGGAGACGGCGGCCTGTCTCCAACTGCTCACGCACAACGCGGTCAAGCGGTATCCCCGGCTCGACCCCGCCCTCATCAAGTGGCATCTGGTGGACATCGCGCCGAAGCTGATGCCCGAGCTGGGCGACAAGCTGGGCGCCGCCGCCATGGACATCCTGACGAAGCGCGGCATCGAGGTGTCGCTCGGCGTGTCGGTGGGCTCGGTGGACGAGGAATCGGTGACGCTCACCGACGGTCGGGTGCTGCCGAGCCGGACGCTGATCTGGACGGCCGGCGTGGCCGCGAGTCCGCTGATCGGCACGCTCGGCGCGGAGACCCTCCGGGGCCGGCTCGTCGTCTCGGCCGAGATGAACGTGCCGGGCCTCGACGGGGTGTGGGCACTGGGCGACGCCGCGGCCGTCCCCGATCTCGCCAAGGGCGAGAAGGGCGCGATCTGCCCGCCGACCGCGCAGCACGCGATGCGGCAGGGCAAGGCCGTCGCCGACAACCTGGTCGCGACGCTCCGGGGCGAGCGGACCCACCCGTACACCCACAAGGACCTGGGGCTCGTGGTGGACCTGGGCGGCATGGACGGGGTGTCGAAGCCGCTCGGCGTGGAACTGCACGGGGCGCCGGCCCAGGCCGTGGCCCGCGGCTACCACTGGGCGGCGCTGCGGACCAATGTGGCCAAGACCCGGGTGATGACGAACTGGTTGCTCAACGCCGTCGCGGGCGACGACTACGTACGGACCGGGTTCCTGGCCTCGAAGGCGGGGACGCTGCGGGACTTCGAGTACACCGACGCGTATCTGACGCCGGAGCAGGTCCGCAAGCACACGGGTTCGTTCCGCGGGGCGGTGGGCTCGGGCGGCGGGCACTGACTCCGCGCGGCGGTCGACCCAGGCGGCCGGAACCGGCTCCGCGCGGCGCCCGCGGGTGAGGTCGTCCCAGAGGGGCAGCGGCGCCAGCATCGGGTCGGTGCCCGCGAGGATCCCGTCCTCGGCGTGC
>NZ_JBEXSZ010000041.1:0-54077 GCF_040613865.1 Streptomyces sp. NPDC006197
GGCGCATCTTCCGCAAAGCCCGCTGCAGCCCCAACCGCATGACGGCCATCGCCGCCGCCGTCCTCACTCTGGAGCGTCAACGCTGAAAGTCCTCACTGGTCGACCTCGACGGATTCACCGCTCCCACTCCGTAACCGGATCATGAGAAGTGCCCCGGCCGTTCTTCGGTTCCGGGGGCACTTCCGTTCACGGCCTCGGGGTCACGACCAGACAAGTCGCCCTTCGACAACCGAACCCACCGGATAGTTCCCCGCGCCGATCCTCGTCAGCATCTCCGCCACGGAGTCGAAGTAGTCAGCCAGTGACGCGTACTCGCCGGTGATCGTGGGCTCACCCACGAACCATCTGCCGATACGTCCGTCCCTCGCGTCGATGAACTGTCCCATCCAGCCGTCCCGGTCCGACTGGAACGGGATCCACTCTTCGCGCCATTCGTCCCCACCGGACAAGGGGTGATACGCGTAGAGCCTCTCCATCGCCCCGATGCCCAGAAAGAAGACCCCCTCGTCCGGGAACCCGGCGTAACCGCAGCAGGCGACGTCGTCGTCCACGTCTTCCTCGGGAAGATCCAGATTGTTCAGAAGCAGCCACGCCCGCAGGTCTTGGGGAAGGGAGACCCCCATCCGCTCCTCGGCGGCCGCGATCATCTGTTCCGTGGCCGGACCGGGCAGATCCGCGTGATCGGCCGGAGCATACTCCCGGAGGAGATTCATTACGCGGGCCCAGCTCTCCACCACACTCATTCCCCGCTGCCTCTCTGCACGGATTCGCTACCCCACTCAACGGGCTCACCTACTGTAGTTCGAACACCTCCCTCAACGGCGCGGGAGCCCTGTACGTTGCGGTCCTCATCCTGACTCGGCCTGGATCACTCGATCAGTGGCCACTCTGAAAGAGCTCACTCAGAATCCCTACGGGACGACCCCAGGGAGCTGGGCCCGGCTCATGCTGTGGGATCGAGGAGCCGATATGTGACCCGCTTAACGACACGTGCTGGGGCACTCACATCGACCGCCGCTGCACCAAACCGGCCCGCCCTGCCCAGCGGACAGGCTCCTGGTGCTGCTCCGTATTCACCCGACCCTTCGGACTCTGATGATTGCGGCGCGACTGGTCGGGGGAGGGTCGTGTCAGCGTTTGACACGGTTGCGGATGGCCAGGAGAGCCAGCCCCAGAAGGATGGGCTCGGAAACGCGGGAAGCCATCTCAATGTAGGTGCCGGCGGTTGTCAGATCCTGGCCGGAGGAGCGGAACAACACGGAGTTAAGCGTAACGTTTAGGGCCTTCTCGAAGCGCTCTCTGGTGAACCTTTTCTCTGTGGGGTTCTGTGGATCAGCCTTGTCGATCTCAAGAGAGATTTTGCCCCCCTCGCGTGGCATGGTGCCGATCGCTTCCAGTTTCGGGGGGTCTTTCGGTAGTCCGAAGCCCATGAGCAGCACGATGGTGACGAGCATGGCTGCAGCGAGCCAGCCCAGTGCTCGTGATGCGCGCAAGCCGTAACCGGACAGTAGCCAGTAGCCCCACAGCAGCTTGCGCTCGCCCGGCGCGGTGCCAACGCGGTCGTGGCGGCGCATCTCCATCTCGCCGTAGTAAAAATCGGCAGCTCCAGGCTCATTTTTGGCGTCCTCGAACGCTTTGCGCAGCTGTCGGTAGAGCGCGGCCATGGCTTCCGGGCCGGGCGTGAGGTTGGAGTCGGGGTGGTGCGGACCGGTACGCCAGGTTCGAAGAGAGGGAGGCTGGCCCGTGAGCGGGGTGGGCTGACGCGCTTTGTGCGCACGCCAGTGGTGTTCCTCGGCCACGGTGCGGCGCCTGGACCATCGCAACGGTAGTAGTCCGCGTCGGTGCCAGCCGATCGGCGGGCCGGCGAAAGCGGTGCGACCCCCCATGTGAAGCTGGTCCAGATGCACCGCGCCAGCGAATCGGCATTCGGACAGGTCCATGTCCGTCAGGGTCAGATGCGCTGCGTCCACGCCGCTAAGGTCGGCCACCTTCACACCTGTGTCCTGGCCGGCCAGCACCTCTTCGGACAGCATGTCCGCCTCGAGGCCGGTGAATTGGGCCGGTTCAGCCGCCACAGTGACCGGGTACTCCATCACTGCCCCTGCCAGGTCCACCTGGGCGTAGCGCAGCCGCAGGGTGGCCGCGGATGCCCAACGTGTCCGCCGGAGTGAAAGTTGTCGCGTGGCGATCGCCATCGTTATCGGGGCTTCGAACACTGCGAGATCCAGTCTCATCTCACTGCCGCATGCCAGGGGGCCAAGCCATGGGGCAGACTCGAACCGAGCCCCGCTGAACACAGCGTTGCTGGCGAAGATTGTCCCGGGGAATTGGACGAGGCTACTGAAGGTCGCCATGCGGAACCAGGCGTCACCGGTGAAGTTCGCGCCTCCAAACGAAGCAACGCTGTTGAAGGTCACCCAATCGAATTCGGCCTCGCCGGTGAAGGTCGCCCGGACGAACCCCGCAGTACCAGTGAAGGTCGCCGTGCGGAAGGAGACGCTGCCGAAGATTGCCTCCTCGAACCAGGCGGCGTCGGTGAAGATTGCGCCGTCGAACCGGGCCTGACCGAGGCGGGGGCGCCCTGCGGCAGGGTCATGGAGGGCGACGAGCAATTGAGCCAGCAGATCTTCGCTGAATGGCGTGCCGCGGTGGTCGATGTCAGCGCCGGGGCCCAGGCGGGCCAGGTAGTCGGTGCGATCGTTAGCGGTCAGGTGGGCGAGGCATGCGGTGTGACCAGGGACGCGGATCCCGCGGCAGCCCATTGGGTCTTCCGTAGTTGTGCCATGGCCACAGCAAGGCCACGCCGATGGCAGGCTGGATGGTTGTCCGGCAGTTGCAGAGGTCATGCCTCAAGGACGATTGACGTGTCTGGACAGTTCTCGCGCTCCGATCCGGGCCGAATCGGCTGCCTCGAGGCGCGGCTCGTCGGTAGAGGCCCTTCGACGGAACCCCGCTGTAGCCGGTCCGAAGAAAGCCCGGCATCCGCGGTATGACGTCGCGGCCTGCTGACGCCGCGCCCTGGCCGCACACCTGTGGTGCCAGGCAACCGACCGACCGGATCTCACCGGCTTCGGCCGGCAGTTAGCCTACGGCCCCGCCTCCCAGTCCGCTGCCCCCTGGCCCAAGCCCTTCCCGACACAGCGTCGTACTCCGCCCTCTGGGCCACTCTCCGACAAGACTGCCGCCGTACCATGAGCCTGGAGCCATGAAGTCACCCAGCAAGCGCTGACCATGCCACCGTGCAGACCGGCTGCAAGTCCCTGCCCAGGCCCTGGAGCCGTTGGCCGGCATCTGGCAGGTTCTCCACTTACGGTCTGCGGGGCTGTCGACGATCCATTACGCTGAATATGCGGTTGCATCGGCCAAGTTATCGGTGCTGAGGCGCTGGTCAGGGACCGGCGGGGGGATGGAGCGACTCGTGGCGTTCGCACGCAAAACTGCTGACTCGAGTCTGCCTGACGACCCCCTGCATCTCTACCGGATGCTTGCCGTCACCAACAGCGGCCCTGCCGCCGTATGGGGGCACCAGCAGGACGTGCTACGGGCCTGGCACCAGAAGAAGTCCGCAGCCGCGGATGTGGCCATCGACCTTCCCACCGGTGCGGGCAAGACCCTGGTCGGCGGCCTGATCGCCGAGTTCCACCGCCGCACCGCCCGTGAACGCGTCGCCTATCTCTGCCCCACCAAGCAGCTCGCACAGCAGACCGCGGCCGCGTTCGACGAGTACGGCATCCCCAACGCCCTGCTGATCGACCGGGTCTCTTCCTGGAACCCCGCCGACCGTGCCCGCTTCGAAGCAGCTGACGCAGTCGCCGTCAGTGTCTACAGCCATGTCTTCAACTCCAACCCGGCACTCAAGAACACCAACCTGCTGGTCCTGGACGACGCACACGCAGCCGAGGGATACGTCGCCAAGCCATGGCGCCTAACCATCAGCCGACAGGACGAGAGCGCATATCTGGACGTCCTGTCCGCCCTCGAACCGTCCCTTGACCCCCTGGTCCTGCCGCGGCTGAGGAAGACCGACACCGACAACACATTCCGGTCCTATGTCTACCTGGCCTCCCCGATCGGAGTGGCCGCTCACGCGCTGCAGCTCGAGCACGCGGTCGGCTCCGCCATCGACGGTGGCAAGCTCGAAGGCAAGCGGGCAGACGAGGCCCGGCACGTCTGGAAGCTCCTTCAAGGGCGCCTGGACCGCTGCCTGTTCTACGTCGCCTACGGCCAGATCGTCATCCGTCCGTTCATCCCGCCGACCTGGCAGCACGCCGCGTTCAGCGAACCCGAACGCCGGATCTACATGAGCGCCACCCTCGGGGACGGAGGCGAGCTCGAGCGGACCTTCGGGCGCAAGAAGATCGAACGCATCCCGGTCCCCGAAGGCTGGGAGAATCAAGGGACCGGCCGCCGCTTCTTCGTCTTCCCTGAACTGGCCTCCGACCTCGCGGCCGACCCCACCGGGCTGCCCGCATTCGTCTCCAGCACGATCAGCGAAGCCGGGCGCGCCATCGTGCTCACCCCTGACACCCGCACCCACGACTCCTTCATCAAGTCGATGCTTCCCAGCGCGTACTCCGTCCTCAAGGCCAGCGACGTCGAAGACGACCTGTCGACGTTCACAACCCGGCAGAATACGGCGCTCGTGCTGACCAACCGGTACGACGGAATCGACCTGCCCGGGAAAGACTGCCGCCTCGTCATCCTCGCAGGCCTACCCGCCCGCGGTGACCTGCAGGAGCGGTTCCTCCACGAGTCCCTCGGCGCCGTCGAGGTACTCCAGGAACGCATCCGAGCCCGCATCCTGCAAGGATCGGGACGAGCGACACGCAACCCCCAGGACTACGCAGCCGTCATGATCCTGGGACAGTCGCTGACCGCCTACCTGTCAGGCCGGGACATCCAGGCCGCGATGCACCCCGAGGTACACGCGGAAATCGAGTTCGGCTGGGACAACAGCCGGCAGTACGACTCGGCCAACATGACCGACAACCTCCGCGTCTTCCTCAAGCACGACGAGGTGTGGGCCGAGGTCGACTCAGACATCGTCCGCGAACGAGACAAGTACACCCGCGTCGTGGCCCCCAGCAGCCAGGAGCTGCAGGCATCCGTCAGACACGAAGTCGACGCCTGGCAGTCGATCTGGAACAACCAGTGGCACTGGGCCCTCACCGCCGTCCGGAAAGTACTCGACCAGCTCCAGGGCGAGCGCACACCCCGACGCTACGCCGCCTTCTGGAGCTACCTCGGCTTCGGCATCGCCCACCGCCTTGCCCAGCAGAGCGCCGACCCCTCCTACCTCGCCACGAGCGCCGAGTACTTCCGTCAAGCCCAGCGGATGAGCACCGGTACGTCGTGGCTGTCCCACCTCGCCTCGCCCAGCGACAAGGCCAGCGCCCCCAGCGCGCCGCAACTCGACGAACTGGACGAGGCCGCGATGCACGGCATCATCACACAGCACAAAAAGATCGGTGCCGCTCTCGAAGAACACGCAGCTCAAACACGAACGGGACTTGCCGGCACTGAATACCGGGCCTATGAGGCGGCTCTCGTCCTGCTCGGCCAGCTCGCCGGCGCCTCGCAGAGCTACGGAAACGACGACGACGAGTCCCCAGCAGCTCCGGACGCCGTCTGGATCTTCAGCGACTCCCGCTGGATCACCTGGGAAGCCAAGAGCGAGGCTGAGCCCAAGGGCATGGTCGGTCCCGCCGATGTGCGGCAGGCCGGATCCCACCTGAGAACGACCGAGACCGAACGAGGGAGATCGGCACCGAGCGACTCATTCTGCGTCCTCATGTCACCCAAGCCTGCAGTCATGCCCCAGGCACGTGCTCTGGCCGAGGAACACCTCTACATGGTCGGCCCTCATCCGGTACTTGAGATCTTCGACCGGCTGCTGCGCGCATGGCGGACGGCACACGGCCGCTCGATCCCCTCGCTCGCACCAGCTGAGCTGGCCGAGATTTTCCGGACAGAGCAGGCGCTTCCCTCACAGTGGACGCCACTGCTTCGCACGACACCCGTCAGACCGCGCTAGACAGCAACCACACCACGCATCAGGCTCGGAAATGCCGTCCTGGGAACGGCACGGCCATAGACCCTGAAGAGCTCCGCGGTGAGCACGGAGGCGACGATGAGACCGGCCGCCCAGACGGCCGATCGGCCACGAGAGGTCCAGGTCATGACCGGACCTCTCGCCGACGTCGCGGGCGGACGAGGGCTTGCCGCTGCAGACAGCAACACCGCACCCCGGGCCGCCTTTCCCATATGTTGGCCGGCGTGCAACGGCAGAGCGAGGCGGGATTACCGGCAGGCCCCTGAACGAGGCCGAGCACCGAGCATGACGCTCACGTGGAACGGGGAGAAGCAGGCGCTCCAGACACTTTCGCGGGCCGCACGACCCCACACCCGGACGTACTTCAGGCCCAGTTTCCGAGCGACGGCCACCATGTACCCCTCGGGGTTCCGCGCTGCATCCAGCTGCCGGGCAGCACAAATCGCCAGTGCCTCATCGGCGATGTCATACCGGGCCGCCTCGCTCAGCGGCAGGCCACACAAACTTCCCGCCACCCGCTCCCGCGTCCTTGCATGATGCGCAGCGTCCACGAACGTGAAGACTTCCCCGCTGCCGGCATACCGCCCGCTCACCACAGCCGGTACGCCGCCCGCCCGACAGCGGCGTCCCCTGGCAAAGCACTCCGCCACATCGTGATCTGCAGGCCACCTGCAGTACGGCACCGCACCACAACCCCAGCGGGCAGAACCCCCAGCAGGCCGGTCACCACCACCAGATCCGAATCCGAACCCGCAGGAGGCGAAGCAGAAGCCTCGGCAGGCCCCTCCTGCTTCCTGCGACGCCGACAGCACCGCACCGCGTGCATGCTCAGCGCATGCAGAGCCGGGACCATGCCTGCAAAGGCCAGCAAGTACTCGGAAACCTCAGACGCCACGTCCGTCGCCTTCTCATCCGCACCAGAAGGGCGGGAAGTCAGCCCTTCACGACAAGTAGCGTCTTCCGTACGTCTGTCTTAACAGAACCGGTACACACCATCGCCAAGATCATTCAGATGGACGAACAGCTCAGCAGCCTCCTTCGACCGCGGCGATGTCCCCGCACGGTCACCGGCCGATTCTGGCCTCGCCGTCCTCCGACACGGACGACCATGGACCCGCCGGCACAAGCCCGCGCGCCCCGTCGCCGAGAACGCCATCGGCCGGGGCAGCGTGTGCCGCCGGCACAGCCACGCTCTTTCCTCCCGCCCCCGCCGCCTGTCCCGGCGGCCGATAAACCGACTGCGTCCCGACGCGCGCACGAAGTCCGCACCGCCAGACACTCGCGCCTGCGTGATGCATCACCCACGTTCGCCCGGCATCTGGCACTGCCCGGCGCCGACCCTTGTTCTGCCGCCCGGCCCCGCCGTATCTGCGTATCCATGACCACGCCGGTCAGCCCGGCTCACCCGCTGACCGGGCAGCTCCACCGTGACCGGCATATCCGTCGTGCACGTCAACCTGCGCGTCACTGCAGGCGTCGACCTGTCGCACGTTCCGGGAATTCTCCCCTCGGATGTGGCCGCGCGGTGTCATCGGGCCACTACCGTGAGCACTACGGAGGATAAGTCGACTGGTCGTTGTCCCCTCTTTGCTCGTGCCCCACGCCCTTCGGCGTGGGGCACAGCTGCTGATCGGGTTCGGCGCCAGCCCCGTTTTCCGGCAGATCTGCGCACTACGTGGCACGCCGCTCGAGATAGATGGAAGTGAACACGGCGACTTTGGCGCGTAGGGCCCAGGGATCGAAGGGCTTGCTGATGTAGTCGACCGCGCCGGCCGAGTAGCCGCGGGCGGAGTGTTCGGAGTCCACGCCCATGGCGGTGAGGAAGATGATGGGCACGTCCCGCGTCCTGGGGCGGCGTTTGATGTGGGAGCAGGTCTCGTAGCCATCCATCTCCGGCATCTGCACGTCCATGATGATGACGGCGAAGTCGTCGTGGTCGAGCAGCGCCTTGAGGGCTTCCCGGCCGGAGGAGACCGTGACCAGCTCCTGGTCGAGGCTCGCCAGGACCGCGGTCATCGCGAACAGGTTGTCCGGCTGATCGTCGACGATAAGGATTTTCGGCATGGTATGCGGCACTGCCGGCAGCACGGCTGCAGATGTCTGCTCGACGGCGTCCAGCTGCCGCTCCAGCAGATCGCAGCGGCCCTCGGCCGCATCCCGCTGCGCCTGCGCCTCCATGAGGGCCACCCCGAGCCGGTCCACCTCCTGCTGGAGCTCGTTGCGTTCCTGGATGAGGCCAAAGACGTCCGGGTGCGCGGCCGCGAGCTCGTCCGCGCGTTTGCGCTCTGCAATCCGGTCGGCCTCCAGCTGGTTGAGCCGCGTCTCCAGGTCGGCGATCCGCTGCGTCCGGTCCAGCAGCGCGTCCCCCAGCACATCGCCCCGGACGCTGGAACGCCGGGAGACACGATCGGCATCGGCCAGCTGCTGCTCCAGGATCTCCACCGCGTGCTTGGGGGAGGAGACCGCATCCACCGCCGCTCCGTACAAGCCCCGTAGGAACTCGATGGCCTCGGTGGTGACCGCGGTACCGCGGAGCTCCGCGACATCCGCGAGCAGGTCGCTGATCACCTGCCACGGAGGTAACCGGGTGCCGTTCAGATACCGCGAGACGGCACCCGGATCGAGCCGGCGCCGTGCCGCGTACCGGCGCACGGATACGTGCAGACCCTCGAACAGCTCACGCAGGGCCTCGGCCAGGGCCCGCGACGGATTGCTGAGGCCATCTCCCAACGGCCTCAGCTCACCCACGGCGCACCTCTCCACCCGCGCTGGCGCCAGGCTCGGCCGACTGCCGGTCAGGCCGTTCCTCGGCGGAGATGAGGCGGTTAAAGAACGGCACTGCGAGCCCTGCGGCGGCCAAGCCCGCCAGCGCGCTATGTGCAGTGCCTTCTCCGGCGAGAGCTGTCAGCGCTCCGGCCGCCAGGCCGGCGAGGGCGGCGAGCAGAAACACCAGAGTCGATCTCAGCGACAGCAGAGGACGGTCCACCGTACGCTCTCCAATCCTTCAACCCGGCTAAGGAAACCGAGAGTTGTCACCCGTCCGGCCGATTGCCCGGCGGGGTGACCAGAATGGACGAACCCTCGCGTGTTGCAGAACGTGATTGGCATGCCCGGCTTGTTGCGCGAGTGCTTCTCAGTCTTCACGACGCTGTTTCGGCCGGTCAGGACGTTGACGCTGTGACTGCTTTTCAGGTGTTGCGGTGCAACGCTGCCGAGCGATGCAACGGCACGTTCAAGTTCCAGCTGCCCTCGACGGAGGAGCCGGCGCCGTATCGCGTCCCGGGAAGCGGTGGTCCGCAGCGCCGCCTCACCAACACCGCCGCGCTCCACTCTTCAAGCCGGCCTCAGGTGGCTCTTTGCAAGGGAAAGACGTCAACACTCCGCGCTGCCTGATCGTTTCGCCGGTGAAACCACCACCCGGATGACCGACTCAAAGCCGCTGTTCTCGTACGTCAAAGGTCATTTGTCCGGCAGGCTCTGCATTCGTGATCAAGAACGTGCTGCGCGTCTTCACCGCGCTCCTCCTTGCCCTCGCCCCCCTGGCCGTTCCCACTCCAGCAGGCGCTGCTGCCCCGGCCGTCCGAGCTGTGGCGGTGCTGCCACTGGCAGACGCCGTCAAGCAGCTTCCGATTGCCGACGAATCCCGCGAAGGCTACGTCCGGGGCGCCTTCAGGCACTGGAATGCTGGCCTCGACCCCATCGACGGCTGTAACACCCGGGCCGAGGTCCTCTTGGCCGAAGCCGTCGAAGCACCCGTGGTAGGGGCTGGCTGCAAGCTCTCCGGTGGCCGGTGGACGAGCTACTACGACGCGGCGGAAGTGACCGACCCGGCCAAGCTGGACATCGACCACATGGTCCCGCTGGCCGAAGCGTGGGACTCCGGTGCGAGCGCCTGGGACGCCAAGCGCCGGGAGGCATACGCTAACGACCAGGGCGCCGCTTCCTCTTTGGTCGCCGTTACCGCGCGCACGAACAGGTCGAAAGCCGACCAGGACCCCTCGACGTGGATGCCGCCGCTCCCGGATGCACACTGCCGCTACGCAGGGGAGTGGACTGCGACGAAGCTGCGCTGGGGTCTGGCTATCGACCAGGCAGAGGCGGACGCGCTGAAGGTGTACGCGGAGGCGTGCGAGAGCACCGTCGTCCATTACACCCCCGCCGCCTGACCTCTTCGAGATCATCTGGCGAAGCGGCACCACTGCCGGTCCTCGTCCCATGAGGTGAACCAGGCTTTGTCCGGCCCTGCCTCATCCCACTGGCTGGTCTTTTCCACTGGCCCGGGCACGGCCCTGCCCACGCCTGAGTCGGCCAGGGCCTACCGCATTCTGCGGATCAGCGGGTGCACTTGGTGTGCCGGACGGACATAGGCGACGTGCGTGCCAGTCAACCGACGTGCGGCACAACCGCCGCATTTGCAGGGGCGAACCGCTCGGCCGGCAGCAGCACCGCCACGGTCATCAGGTCACGCTTTAGCTCAGTTCACCGCCTTGAAAAGGCCGGCAGACGGGGGCACGGAATGCGACGCAGACGATGCTGCACCGGCTGATGCGCAGACCTCAGACCAGATCTTAGCTTCATCGGTGGACCGGAGTGAGACGGTTTCGCTGTACCCGTCGTAGGCGAGGCCGTTGTCCAGAACGGGCTCCCAGCCGCGAGACCGCCACGACTTCACTGTCGCCTGTTCCAGCGCGTGCGCATCTCGTCCGAGACGAAAGCGCATGGTGTTCCGGACGGTCCAGCCATTGCGGCGGTGCTCATACAACCGGCTGTTCCTCGGACTGTCCTCACATATGCCGATCTTCGCGGCGCCGAGGTCGAACTTCACCACCAGGTACAGCAGCGCCGGCCTGTCGGGCTTGAAACCGTGCTCGGCACACGATGCGCAGGGTCCGCTCTGAAACCGCATATTCAGGTTGGGGGCACAAGGGTGTCTCTGGGCGAGGCAGGTTCCGGGCCACTTGGTGGTGTCGTTCTCGTACGGAACATCGGGGTCGGGCTCGTAGCCCCACGCACGGGCGATGCGCCGTGCCTTCTCGTCGGGGAACCTCATCTTCCCACCGCAGTGCTCGCATCCACCCTGTCCTGAGCGGATGTTGTCCAGTCTGGGCTTGTCGACCTCGTTCCAGCAGCGCATGCACCACCCCTTGACAGCCTGCTTAACATCGTGGATGACCTCCCGGGGAAGAATGAGGCCGCGGGTGATCATGTCGGCGCGGCGTTCGTTCGCCCGCCGCCGATCCCGGCAGTGCCGGCAGGCGGAGTCGCCTCGCAGTGCCCGGACTTGGCTCAGATAGACCGGGAACGGAGTCATCCGTCCGGGACAACCCTCGAGTCGGCAACGGACATCGAAGGGTTTCGATGTCCGGCCCGGATACTGCGCCACCGGCTCGCAGCCGGCAAGGGCAAGTTCGGTGGTCGCCCCGGCATGATCGGTCACAGGTCGTTTGGCCATCGGCTCATCATGCCGACCGGCACTGACAATGCCGGCACCGACGGCAGTGCTGCACTCTGGTCCTGATCGCCCTGCGAGACGCCAGCCGTTCGGACCTCAACCCTTGATCCTTAAGATTCGCCGTGTGCCCGCCTGGCCGGTCCTTTCGACGACCACCAAGCCGTCACTGCCGGACGTTACGCCTATCTGCGGACCGCCCCAGACCGTCACTGCGCTCGGCAGCACGTACACCGGCATGCACAAAGAGATCGCTCGCCGCATCCCTGCCCGTGGTTGATCCCTGCAACCGCCGGCGCGCCCGCAGCCGAGCGATCCGGCCAAGAAACCAGCCGCACAGAAAGAAGCCCGAGTCTGCCACGGCGCCCCGCACCCTGAATGGTGCGGGGCGCCGGAACTGTTCTGGCCGGGCAGACCTGCCTGCCCCCCCCAAGGACAGGTCAGTCCTCAGCGAGCGGTGCGTGATCGAAGAACCGGTTGGCGGCGTCGATGCGGATCTCCCTGACTCCGGGATAGGCGCGGGGAAGGGGATCGTTGGTGGCCGCGATGACCTGGCAGCCGTACCCGTCCGTGGCGGGGGCGGCGGCGACGGAGATCAGCGTGTCGATCAGACGCAGACTCGTCTCGTGGTCCAGACCCGTGGAGCCGAGACCGGAGAGCGGCGAGTCGATGATCAACAGCGGTGGCACACGGACCTGAGCATCGGCACGCCCGAGATCACGCAGCGCCAGGAGCAGAGCGATGTTGGTCACGGCCTTCGGATTGCCGCCGACGGAGCTGTCATCGAACGACTTGTCCGCCTCGTCGCGCTCCTTGACCCGGGTGGTGAAGTCGGCCGGGTCGATGAACGCGCTCTCCACGGCCGGGTTGATCTGCCGCAGACGCTGAAGGAAGAACTCCGACCACCGTGCGGTGACCTCCTTGCGCCGTACCTCATCCGCGGCCTTCGCCGCGTCCCTGGCGGCCTGCGCGGCCGTCATCCGCTTCTTGGCCTCCGCGATGACCTGCGCTTGCGCCTTGATGTAGTCGGCGTTGTCGATCTGCTTCTTCAGCTGCGCGACATCCCGGCTCAGACCGAAGGCTTCCTTCTCCGCCTGCTGCGCCGCCTGGCGGGCGGGGGCGAGATGGTCCCGCTCGTAGGCGTCGCGCAGTGCGAGCGCCTGCGCGGCGGCCTCCTCGGCCACCACCGCTGCCTGCCCCGCCGCAGCCGCGGCCTCCTGCAGACCACCCAGGTCCAGCCGCAGCCGGTCCGCCTTCGCCCGTGCCGCCGCGACCGCCTTCTCCCGCCGGTCCTCGGCGCCGTGCAGCACCTGCCCGCACAGCCGGCACTGCCCCGGCTCCCGCTCAGGAAGCTCCTGACCACACCCTGCACACTCCAACGGCGGTGTCGAGAGAAGCCCGGACAGCACGCCCTCGGCGCGAGCGAGATCCGCTGTAGTCCTGTTCAGCCTGGCCCGCGCGTCCTCGGCCTGCCTCGCGGTCTTCCGCCGCTGCTGCTCCGCCGCCTTGTGCAGGGCCACCAGCCGGCCGTGCTCACCCACGGCGCTCGACAGCGACGCGGCGGCGGTCTGCGCACGCTCCGCCGCCGCCTTGTGCTCCAGCTGCCGCCGTTCATGCTCCCGGAGGGTTTCCACCGGGTCGGTCAGGGCCCCTGAGTCACGCAGCCGCTTGAACTGCGCCAGAGCCGTCCGCGCCGCCCGGTGCTGAGACTCGGCCTCCGAGGCATTCTTCTCCAGGTCCGCGAGAGCTTCGTTCCACAGGCCCAGAATCACCTCCAGTGCCAGAATCCGTGACTTGTCGTGAACGCCTCCGAGGAACTCGGAGGCGATCGTGGTCTGGCGCAGCGCCATGACCGTGCCGTAGAGGGTGTCCAGCGTGAGCCGGGAGGCGCCACGCGAGGCGGCCGGCAGGCCCAGGAGGTCCTGCACGAACGCGCCGGCGGTCATCTCCCCGGACCTGGAAGTGACCGGCAGCGGACGGCCGATGTCCTTCTCGTCGTCCAGGTTCTTGATCAGCACCCGGGCCTGCGGCTCCGCGCCCTTGCGGGTGGCCTGCCAGCGGGTGCCGGCCACGCGGAACGTCAGGCGGATCTCCTGACAGCCGCGGACCTCCGGCATGATCCTCGCGGTCGTCAGCCCCAGCGGATACAGCAGCGCCTCGATGGCCGTGGACTTGCCCGAGTTCGAGTGCCCCACCAGGAAGGTGACCAAACCCTTGAAAAAGCGGGTGCGCCATACCCCGTCCCTCAAGAACTCAAGCTGCTCGACCACAAACGACGGTCCCACCGGACCTCCCTCGCACCAGACATTGATACCTCCCCAGGAACGATCAACCGCCGGATGGGTGACGCCTGGAACAAGCCTTCTGCGTCCAGCCGGCGAGGGCTTCGCGCGCGGCACCGGCAGGCGCCATCTGCCTGGTTCTCGCAGGTATGGGCTCTGCCGGAGTGATCGCCACACGGTTGGCGCCGAGATCGCGTCGCTGGGGGAGGGCGATGCATCGGGGGTGTCGTCCTGGGCCGCCGCCGAGGACGACATCCCCGATGCCCCGCTACAGTCCGGAGCCGAGGGCGCTGTCCACGAACAGCCGCACCAGACGCCCTACCTCTTCCGCCGGGACGAGGACGGACCGCTCCAGGGTCTGCGAATGCAGGTAGCAGTAGAAGTGGGCGAGGACCGAGCCGTCGTCCTGGACGTGGAACCACCGCCAGGACCGCTCGTGCTCGCATGCTCCGAGCGGTTCGAACGAGGACAGGTGGCGAACGATGTCACCGTGGTGCTGAGGAGGCAGAGTCCTGCCGGTACGGCATCCCGTGCACTGCAGAAGGTGCTCGACCGCACCGGGACGGTCGATGAACCCCGAATTGCCCTCGGCGTTGTTGCACTTCACGCACAGCGGGCCTCGAAACAGCTCGTGAACATGGCAATGGTCCCAGTACAGAGCACGCCGAGGCTCGGGACACGTCTGGCACAAGAACGCAGCAGCAGGAGATCGTCTGGCGAACGCTTTCGTGTACCGGCGGCCCTGCAGATGCCCCTGGTACGGCCGTGACGCCTGTGCGGCGCACGGGGGACACAGGACGACGTACCCCGCGGCGCTCGAGGACCGCCACTGCTCGCAGCCGGCCGCTGTTCCACATCCGCTGCACACCTCGTCCTGTTTCACGAGGCTGGCCTTGGCCTCATCGGCCCGGTCCAGCAGCGCGGCGTAGGCACGGGGAATCAGCCACGCCGTCCCCGACCAGACCATCAGCAACAGCGGCTTGGTGCTCGCGATGGTCCGCCGAGTGAAGGTGTCCGGCAGTTGCTGTCCGGTGAACCCCTGCGGCAGCACCTCTGTACCCGGTTCCTGCGCGGGGCGGGCCTCGTAGAGGCCCTGGGAGATCCACTGGTCGACGAGAGAACGCCAGGTGCGCGGCTCGCCGGAGTCCAGACGGGCATCGACCAAGTCGCCGGGATCGATACGGAGCCCCGCCAGACGCCTGCCGGCCTTCTGGACGTCCAGGTCGACAAACCGCCACTGCTGAGCGTGCTTGTAGCCGCGTACGGGCACATCGCCGATGAGTACGTGATCGGCATCGGTGAAGGTGTAGCGGTTCACATGGTCCAGATGAGCGGGAACCGCTGTGTGATGGGTGAGGTCGACCAGCCTCTGATGCGCTGCCTGGGGTGAGACCCACATGATGCATAGCTCCTTGAGATCGTGGAGAGGAGAGCAAAGAAGCCGCCGGGGCACATACGGTGAGGGCCGGCTTGGCCGGGGAGGGCCGCTGGGCCGCCCCATGGGCCGAGGCAGCCTTCAGGGGCGAGGGGTGGCTGACTGCGGCGACGTCAGCCGGGCGAGAGGGGCCGCAAAGGCACCGGTTCCCAGCCGCCGGTCAGCGACGCGGACCGGGCGTCGTCGATGACGGAGCGGACTCGGGCGTCGGTGAGGAAACTGAGGCGGTCGCCGTACTCAACGGGACGATCCAGGCCGGTCGGCACGTACCACAGTTCCCCACCCAGGGGGACGTTGGGGTGGGTGAGGCGTCGGAGCCACCAGAGCAGCGGGTCGTACTCGCCTTTGTCGAGGCGACGGGTGCGGGTACGGGCCGTCAGCCAGTCGGCGAGCCACGGCCGCCCGACGCGGTGACCGACATCCCCCAGAGCCTGTGCCTGCGCGGCACCCGGCCCATGTCGTGACGCCGTCTCACGCAGCCTTTGCTGCCAGACGTGGCTGCTGAGCAGACCCGCAACCTTGATCGTTTCCGGGTAGGCGATCAGCGCGTGGGCCGCGGCACCAGCCGTGGAGCAGCCGGCCAGCGAGGCCAGAGCGGACGTCCGCTGCGACCAGAGCCTGTCTCCCTGCCACCGCTGCGCCTGCCACGACCACACCACGGCTGAGGCCAGGAAGACAGCTCCGGCCGCCCCCGGGAGGCGTGACAGGGCGACGTGGTCGCGGTGAGCGGCCAGCACCTCGGGAAGCGTTCCCAGAGGAACCGATACCGCTCTGCGTTCGTCGGCGAGCAGCCAGCGCCGGTGACGCCGGCAGATGTGCCCGACCTCGCCCGGATACACCAGGACAGGCCGCCGGGGTGACCAGGCGCGGCCGGTGCACGGCGGACAGGCGGTGACCCATGCGCGAGCGGGGCAGTACCAGGCGGCCTGCGGCCCGTTGTCGTCACTGAGCCGCGGGTGCGTGGGCCCCAGTCCCGGAAGCAGCTCATGCAGCCGAGGCAGCGGGATATTTGTGAAACCGGCCAGAAAAGCCCGGGCGGGGGCGTTGAGATACGCCTCCAGGGCGGTGTTAGGAGTTCCGGTGACCCGGACGGTCTGCGAGCCGCTGAGGACACCCCGTACAAGGTCCTGCGTCGGCAGACCGTAGGCGAGGGCTACACGCCGCAGCCATGATCCGGTCAGCTCCCGAGCCACAGGCGGTACGTGCACGAGAGCATGACCAAAAACAGAGGGGTTCACAGATACCGTCCTTGACAGCAGCGATGAAGCGAGCAGGAGAGAGAAGACGACGCGCAGGGTCGGACCACCTGCCGGGCCGAGACGGCCAGGAGCAGGGCGATCGGAGTTTCCTTCCAGTGCTCCCTCGCGGTCACAGGCGGGACTGCAAGGGAGCACCGGAAGGTCAGGAAGATGCTCTGGGAAGCCGGCGGGCCCGCGCAGCGTTCATGGCCTGGTTGTCGAGGAGAACCTCGGACAGCAGCTGTCGCGTGATGGCGAGGGATCCGTCCAGGACGGAACAGATCGCCGCTTCCCTCACCAGGGCGAAGAGGCTGGCCAACACGCCGCCGGTACGCAGATGGATGAGATCGGCGTTGCGCACCAGGGTTCCGCGCCGGTGGTTGCGCAATCGCAAGGCCAGTTCCATGTCGCCCAGCAGCTTGCGCCACGCCGCTTTCTGATCACTGGTGCCGTTGAGCAGCGGAGCAGTGCGCAGCACCTTGAAGCGGGCAGCGATCTGCGCGCCGCGAGGACCGGTGAGCAGCGCGGATGTCTCCACATTCACGCCGGCCAGGACGAACGTTGCCGGCACCCGCTCGGCCAGTGCCTTGACCTGGTCGGAGCTGTCGGCGCCGGGGCGGGTCCTGGTGTTCAGCAGGTGCACATCGTCGATGAACACCAGCCGGGTGCGCCGCTGGACCATGACCTGACAGACGGCATCGGTGATCGTTGTTTCCGTCATCCGGTCATGCACGGGAATGCCCAGGAACCGGGTGAACTCTTTGACCAGCCCCTTCGGCGTACAGCTGGGCGGGATCGCAGCGAAGACGACCGGCAGATAATCCGGGCTCCCGGGCCTCTTGGCCATCTCGCTGCGTTCGAAGGAACGGCCCAGCTCAAGCAGGTTCGTGGACTTTCCCGCCCCTGGGGGTCCCGACAAGATCAGCCCGCGCCGGGCGGTGCCTCGATGCCGGTTGTTGACCAGAAGGGTCAGCTGCAGCTGTCGCCTGGCCTCCTCCTGGCTTGCTGTTTTCAGCGTCACGAACTCCGAGTGGTAGTCCAACAGCGTCGTGGTGTTCCAGAACGTGTCGGCCACGGGCGGTGCCGGAACCCGGAGGTGCGCAGCGTACGCACGCCACAACATGAAATTGCCCATCGGGCTAGGCGAAGCGACGTCCTCCAAGCAGTCCTGGCCAGGCCCGGTGGTCACGGCAGCCACAGGTCGTCCTCCTGGGTGAGGTCGTCGAGGATGGACGAGCCGTCGGCGGCCCCAGCCAGGTCCTCGGCTGCGACGAGAAGGTCGTCCTCCTCGTCAGGAGCACTCTCGTCATCGCAGACGACCGCCTCGTACACCCCGGCCAGCCCGAACGAGAGCGTCGGGATGTCCAGTACGTTGGGCTCTCCTGCCGGAACCGGCACGATGTCCGCGCCGGAGGCCCGGGACTTGGCCACTGCCCGCTGCTCGGAACGGGTCAGCTTCTTCCTTCTCGCGGCACGCTTGAGCAGGTCATCCAAGGCCAGAACGAGTTGTTCCTCATGCTCCGCACGCGACCCGGTCCGCTCGGTGACCTTGCAGACGTGTTCCCAGACATGGTGAGTGAACGGCAGGCTGACCGATGTGGCGTAGATCCACGGCACCTCCACGAATCCATCGCCCAGACGCACCCAGATCCGCACCGGGTCGTAAGGGTTGTAGTGCACCTCCCACAGCCCCTCCGCGGACCGAACTCCCGGATCCTGGACCTTCTCCGTGTGCAGGCACGCGTGGTCGTACGTGCGGTAGTCGAACCGGATACCCGCATCGGTGATCGTCCGCCACTGCACCGGCAACAGTTCGACGTAATCGTCGGACCCCAAAGGGACGGGCACGTACCCAGCGACGGGAAGCAGAGCCGCCCACATCTGGTTCGGTGTGAGCGCGCGCCTCGGCATCAACGGGTGCCGCAGCCCGGCATGCGGCCGATGATGCCAGAGCACCAAAAACTCCTCCAACAGCTCCCGCAGCTCGGCTACCGTCCACAGCCGCTCCTGGGCGACCTTCGACCCGCGCTCGGAGACGTTCGACCCTGTGTAGCCGGGAAGGTACTGGCAGAACTGGGAGTTGAACGACCCGAACTGCCGCTCCACATGGCCCTTGGCGGGACCGTTCGCCGGCGGGACGGGCTGCACGCTGATGCCCAGACTCTCGCAAGCAGCCCGCGTCGCAGGAGAGATGAACACCTTGCCCTGGTCGACCACGATCGTCTCAGGCACGATCACCGGACGCGCCACCGCATCCTTCAACCGCTCATCCACACTTACCAGACGCTCATAGGGGATGACCGAAGCAGCCATCGACAGCGAAGCCGGCCAGCCTGGACGCATCACCATCGGCGTCATCATCTGCGCCAGCAGCACAGCAACGTCGGTCAGCTTGCTACCCGACGGACGCAGGACCGCCCAGACGCTTCGGGTTGCCACATCCAGCGCCTTTGTGATCTCCAGCCGCCCCCTCACCCCGTCGTCGAAGACGACCAGGACATCCAGCGGGGAACTGTCCAGCATTACCAGCTCCCCCGGGCGCAGCACCACTGTCGGCTTGAACGGCGGTGCGGGCCGCGCCGCCCGAGCACGCCGACGGCCGACGGTCCCGGCCAGACCCATCTCAGCCTCGAGCGTGTTGAGCAGCTTGTTGAAGGTCGACTGCGGCGGTACCTCCACCGCACCGGATCCGTGCTCCGCGTCCAGCCTCCAGCAGGTCTCGCGTCGCATCCGCGTTTTCCACCCACGTGACCGGGAGCGGGGAGCCTCCACGACCAACAACGCCCGAAGCGCGGCGACCACCTTCGGATCAGCCCGGCTCAGCAGCGTTGATCCGCGCCGCTTAGGAACCAGCCCCCACACGCCGTTGTCGTGGTAGCGCTGACGCCACCTGCGGACTGTAGCCCGGCTTACAGCCGTCCAGCCCTGCCCCGCCAGCTCGTCGGCCTTTGCCTGCTCCCGCTCGGCCAGCGTCGTCGACGCCGGATCGTATTCACGTCTGACCGGGCCCGCACAGTTGGGGACCGGATACCCGGTCTCCACTTCGCGCACATGCCGCTCAACAGCGAAAGCATGTATCCGCTGTTCCTCGCCGACGGTGGACAGCAGTCCCATCTGCGGCGCCCGCAATCGCGGGGCGCCTCCCGGCAGCTCGAAGGCAGGATCGCTCATCAGCGCACCCAGAGAGAAAGCTGCCAGTGATCCGGACCGGCCCTGCTCGGTGAGCCACAGCTGCAGGCCGTCCGTAGCGGTGCCCTCGATCCCGGCCACGGTCCACTTGCGGCCGTCGTACTGGACCGGTGTGCCGAGAGCCATGACGGGCCGGCTCACCGCCCTGCCCCGTTTTCAGAAGTCACAGCCACGGTCCGCTCGTGCAGTGGGACCTCCAACTGCGCGCTCAGGATCTGCCTCCACAGCGCATGAAACACCACAGGCCACACCACGATCGGGTCGCCCAGCGCATGCACTCCCTCCACCAGCGGGGTCGGCCTGCGGAAACACTCCGACACCTCGCCCAGCAGCCTGCCTCCGCATCGGGGATGCCGGTATCCGGCAAGCCAGCGCACATTGGCTTCGACCGCCGGCAACGGCGGCCCCGACAGCCGGTAATGCCAGCCGGCCGCCACCGCAGCAGCCTCGACGTGCGCAGCACGCCGCACAAGCTGCCGCCCGGCTCCCCGCCGCCCCGCGCAATCCATCAGCAAACCGCTGCCATCCGCAAGCCGGGCCATCAAATGAGGGGTGTGGGAGACAACCTCCCCGCGCCTGCCCCGCCACAGCAGCTCCACCGGGCTGCAGGCCACCGCGACGACCTGGGGGTCGAAATCCAGCAGCATCTCCTGGGTACGCATCGCCCCGAAGCCGTAGTGCACCATGCATCGGCTCGTCGCCATCCACACCCAACCAGGCGCGATCCGGCGGCCTTTGAGAGCCGGAAACGCCCGCACCGGCGCGCAGTCCTCCAGCGGCTGTTCGCCGGCGGCCTGCAGCCACGGCATCTGCACCGCCTCGCCGGCATCATTGATGAAGCGCGCCTGGACAAGGCCAGGATCGACATGACGGCGCACAGGGCCCGGCACAACGTCCAGCCCACAGCGAGGATCCTCGCGGTGTCTCACGGTATTCGGCATGCGCATGGAGCGTCCTTAGTGGAGGGGGACTGAACGGGCGGCAGGCGAACGGAACACACCAGAGGCGTGGAGAGCCGCCTGCTCGAACTGACCGCAGACGTCACAGACGAGTGCGGTGGAGACGCGATGAGGTGGAAGGAGAAAAGGGCCGGCGGCCGGCTGGTCACCGGCGACCGCCGACGGATCAGCGGCAGCAGGAAAGACGAGCGCGCCGAAAGCATCAGGTGCTGTGCACCGGGCCGGAACGACGGCCGCAGCGGATCACGCGGACACCAGCGGGGGCAGGCCGCGGTCAGGTTTGCAGGGCAGGCAGCAGGCGCCCCGCCACACCGACGGAGCCGATGATGTCCGGCCGGGGTACCCGCGTTCGAATTCCGGCACAGGATCCCGGCGGCGCGGCGCGGCGTGAAGGGGCGGGACGAAACGCCTGGCTAGCCGACGGCGTCAATCTCGCTCAGGGAGACGACGTTTTTCAGCACGGCCATGTAATGGCCGGGGGGCAGCGCGCGCAGCTCGCTGTGGGTCATCCCCATCAGCACACCCTTGCGCGGCTCATGCGCGGTCGGCTGGGAAGGCAGCGCCGAGACCGACTGCCACTGGTGCACGGAGGCGAGCAGAGCAGAGGAGGCCGACACGGTCAAAGCCGCGTCACGGTGAACCAGGAGCGCCATCACGAGCCAGTCAACGAGATACCGCACGCGCCTGGTGTGCCCAAAACCCTCCCCTCCGATTCGCTCCACGAACTCATCTTGCGTGACAGGCCCGTCGCACAAGATGTCGTACGCCATACGCGCAGGCCACCGGGCAAGGAACAGACCCTGCAGCAACAGCCGGCCCTGGGCGCTGTCCTGCCGCCAGGCCTCGGCGACAGCCCACCCCTCGCGAGTCACCGCGTACGTGCCACGCGAGCCCGCCACCAGACCGACAGACTGCAGGTAGGCCAAGATCCCCCCGAGGGTCTCCACACTGAGTTTGGTGGCACGGGAGATCTCCCTGGAACTGATGCGTCGCTCCTCACTCCCGCTGACCGCCGCCAAGGCGAGGAAGCAATCCCACTGCTTCGGCTGCGCCGCCCGGGGCGGAGGCAGGGCGGATGCGCCGGACCTGGTCGGAATGGCCATGGAAGAGTCTTCATTGTTCAGCGCAGCCACGCGGACGTGGCTCGCGGAACGGGAAGAGACGACGGCAAGAGACATTTTCGCGAGGCCCAATCTGCAACTCGGACGGGTGATGAAACGCGTGCCTGGGCGCCGAGTCTGGCTATAGTGACGGCACGCGCGAGGCCCAACCATGCGCGTCAACAGACGCCGCCGGGCTCTCACACACCGGCGGTGTCTGCGCATGCTCAGGCGTATACGATCAGCTCAGGTCTTCATGACGGTCGGCTCCTGGAAGACATCGGTACGACTCGGCGGCAGGCTCGCCAAACATGTTCGCCCCGGCCGCCCCGGCGATTCCTGCTGAACACCGAGGCCGGTTTCGAGATCGCTGCACCTCACCTGCGCATGTTGGATGATCTGGCGCAGCATCACTTCTCCTGTCCGTCGACGACCAGCGGAACGAGCTCCGGCGCCGACGGCAAAACGCTTCCCATTTCGCCACCCGCTGGGGCGGCACCAGCACCGTTCAGGCACTCACGCGCAGAGTCGGCCGCGGCCATGAGCCGCTCAAGCCACTTGCTCGTCTTGTCCAGAGCGTCACGCGAGTGACGAGCAATGCACACCACCAGTTCCTCGTGCTCCCGCGCTTGCGCGAGTTCGCGCTCGAGCCTCTGCCGGCGGTCTGCCGCCTCAACGGCGACGGCCTGGTCCTCGGCGGCGAGCTGCTCCAGCATCCGCGTCCACTCGGCGACCGTCTCCACGTTCATGGCTTCCTCCTCTCACGGTGATGGCTGTGCCGGCTGCTTCGATGCGACCATAGCGACCGCGTCGCTGCCCTCGCCGCGTGTACGGTCGCCGGTCAACCTCCTGCATACGCAACCGGCCCTTCCCCACAGGCCCACAGCGCAAGATCCGCAGTGCTTCTGGGCATTCCGCATCCCGACACGAACGGATGACTCGCCGTGTATGTACTCATGTTGACCGCGCACCTTGCGCGACCGCAGAGCGCACCCAAGGGCACTCGAACACCGCCGGACGATGAGACCGGATCGGGTCCTCGGCGGCGCTTACAGTTGCCGGCTGCGAGCACGCATCGCTCCGCACCCCACCAGGCTCCTCAGCCGCACCCCCACCCGTGGGGACCTCCTGGGACGTTGGAGACGCGCTCGCCGGCCTGGACCACCTGGTAGGCCCTCTCCAGCAACTTGAACACCTGCTGATCCCCGCCCAGGTCGGGGTGCCAGAGCTTCACCGCGGCCCGGTACATCTCGCTCCACGCCGGCGTGATCGTGTGGGGCTTCTCCGAGAGCTCCGCCAGCAACTGTTTGGCGCGGGGCAGCCCCAGCGGATCGGTCACGCTGATCTGGGCAAACTCTTGCCGGTAGTGGGACACACGCTTCTGACGGCGCAATCGGGCGCGTGCTTGCCTGCGCTGCTGATTGCTCTTCGTCGCCCCACCGCGCTCACGCCAGGCAGCCTGCCGGCAGGACTGTGAGCAGTACACGGGCAGCCGCCCGCCCCGGACAGGACGGTTCCACGACAGCTCGCACTGGGGGCAGGTGAATCGCTGCAGCCTGACGCTCTGATCCGGGGGAATCGAACGAACACGGCGGGCCATCACAGTCTCACTCTCATCTTCAGACCTCTTTGCCCGCTGGGGTACCACCGTTCCCGACGGACTTCGCGCATAGCCGGCGACATGGCGAAGCGCCGCAATTCGTTACGCCGCACCTTGTTCTGCTCGCATCGCCGGCCCGTCCAGCACCGCATGTACCCGCGTCCCGTCGGCGCCCGCCTGTCGTGCCAAACCCTGCTGATTCGTCACGCTCGCACCGCGAGCTGGCACGCTGAGATGCCTTCTGAGCTGCGGTAAAAGCTTCGACATAGTAGGGCTTGAATCGTCACGCCACAGTCATCGCCAAGTCGCAGTTCCCCTGCCGCCGCCACCGTCGTCACCGGGCACCGCGTCCAGACCGCCGCCCTGCCATGAATCGTCGTGCCGCATCCCTTCCAACGATCACCGAAGACGCCTTCCGAGCGGCCCTCCCCAACATCCTGGAAAACCCGGCGCTGTACGACCGGCTCCGACGGGAGGGGGGCAGGAGGGGCCCGGCAAGGTGGTGGAACCCCGCCCGCCTCCGACGCTACAGTGAGTGCGGAAACAGATATCTAATTTCGCATGACACGGTAGCGGGAGGGCAGCATGCTGCTCACGACCGGCCAGGCCGCCGCGGAACTCGGCTGCGCCATCACCACCTTCCGGCGCCTCATACACGCCGGACTCCTACCCGGCCTGTCCCACCGCGGCGTACGCGTCATGGTCCCCCTCCACGCCGTACAGGCACTCAGCGCACGGGCGCCTGCACCCGTCGACCGGCTCAGCGTCAAAGAGCTGGCCGTCCTGCGTGTAGACAGCGCCCGGCGGATCGACGCCCCCGACCGCGCCTGGATCGGCTATGGGGCCGCCCTCGAACCTGATGACCTGCTCAAGTCACTGCGAGGCTGGTGGCGTTGCGACGCAGCCAGCGTGGCGGCTGGGGGGCTGCTGCCGGTAACCCTTTCCGGCTACGTCGTCGCCGTTCTGACCGGCCTGGAGACTTGGGTGAACAACGGCGAAGGACGTCACGCCTTCCCTGACGCCCGCCTTGCCGGCCACGTCACCGACCTCGTCGCACCGCAGATCCATTACACCTCCCCCCGCGACGACGACCGTGAGCTTGCCCAACTGCTTCTAGGCACCCGCCTCGCCTCCCAATCCGGCGGAGCCATCGCCTACATCACCACCCACTCCGCTGACTGATCCGCCCGCAGAAGGAACCGTGATGGACGCACAGAGCTACAACGCCGCGCTCACCGAACTGCGCGCCGTGCGAGATGAGATCAAGAAGACGCGGGCCGCCCTGGAGAAGCTGGAAGCCGACCGCCACCACCGCATCACGAAGCTCGCCTCTTACAGCAAGGCCAAGGCTGAAAGGATCGCCCCGGCCGCAGGGCTGAGCGTGGCGGACATTGTTGCCCTCGCCCCGGAACTGGCCCCCGACACTCTCTCCGCAACCTCGAAAACAGCTCCCGCCCAGACCGCACCCAGCGGCACCAGCGACGCCTCCGGCCGGGCTGCCGCAACCCCCACGCCGCTCTCTGCGCCAGCCGAACCCGAAGGAACCACAGCCATTTCGGCTCCGGCCCCCCGCTCTGTCCCCGCGCCTACCCCCGTGACCGGCTCCACCGCCGCGGCGGCAGACCTCAAGCCGAAACAGCGGCAGCTTCCCTCCATCCCCACCGGCGGCACTGGCGACACGTGGTTCACCCATGCCCGAGACCTGGTCTCAACTCGCCCCAACTTCACCCAGCAAGCCCGCTCCACCGTCTTCCTCGACACCCACACCGGCGTCCTCGTCCACCGCAACCAGACCTACCGCCTCGACCTCGGCGCCGCCACCGCCGCAGACATTCTCACCGCTGTCTTCCGCACCATCCCCGAGGGCGTGGAACGGATCTACATCACCGCCGGTGACCCCTGGCACCGCGAAGCAGACCGCTATCCCTACCTCCGCGACGCCGTAGCCGCCTGGCTGAGCGCCCCCGCTCCCGGCTGGCGTACCGACACCGGCCGCGGCCGTGACCGGATGGCCGGCCACTTTGTCCACGCTCGCAACCCTGTCGGCCGCTACCAGCGCGATGACGGCAGCCAGCATGTCGAAATCCGCTCGGTGGGGGAGTGGTTCGACACTGCCGGGGACGACCCCGCCACCATCCGCGACGCGTTCGTCCTGCTGTGGCAGGCCCTGCGCCACCACTGGCCGGACGCCGTCATCATGGGCTCCCCCTCCCAGACCGGCCGCGACCTGTGGACCCGCACCATCCCCAGCCGCGGACTGCACGCCGATGGCTTCCCCGTCCTGTCCGAAGACCTCCGCGGCCTGCTGCACGCCACCGCCGGACAAGGCCGCAACGAACTCATCACCCCACCCGCGGTGCCTGAGCAGCTGCCCCAGCTCGTTGAATACGACCGCACCTTCGCCTACGCCAAACACACCTGGAAATCCCCGGTCGGCACCCCCCGCCGCATCACCGCCCAGACCTTCGCCTCCTGGACCGAAAAGGACCAGATCCGCGCCCTGTACGGGTGCGGACACTGGCAGGTACGCGTGACCGTCCCCGACACCTGGAACCACGTCGGCCTGCTGCCCGCACCGGCACCGGGCGAGCGCGCATGGCACTACCCCGCGCAGCCCGGCACCACCTTCACTACCTGGGCCGGCGGCCCCGAGATCCACACCGCCCTGACCAACCCCATCGTGCCGTGGAAGGTCGAGATCCTCGACGGCATCCTGTGGGACGATGGCAAACCCCTCGACGAATGGGCCAAGAAACTCAAGGACACCTGGAGCAGCCTCATCGCCCAGGCCCGCATCCACGGCAACGCCCAGCAGGCCCGAGCGGCCCACCTCGCCTCCCGCGCCGTGCGCTCCATCCTGCTCTACGGCATCGGATCCTTCGCCCAACGCCCCCGCATGGTCACCGGCACCACCCCCCGCGCCATGGAACGCGACGTGCCCCCCGACGCGGAGATCATCGCCTTCGACGAGCAGACGATCACCTGGCAGCGCCCCACCGGCTTCTCCCGCGACCCCAACGCCCACCCCGAATGGGCCGCCGCCATCTGGTCCGGAGCCCGCGCCGCCCTGCTCACACAGCGCCACCGTGACGACAACGTCTACGCGGGCGCCCTCCACACCCCGCCGGGCAGCGTCATCGCCTTCCGCACCGACGCCCTCTACCTCACCCAGCCCCAGAACTGGCCCTACCACCAGCAACCCGGCGACTACCTCCTGCGCGGCCACCTCACCAGCCCGGTCACCGCACCCACTACCGAGGAGGAACTTCTCACCCTGCGCGACACCGGCCGCGCCGCCCTCCACCCCGGCCAGGAGCCCTAATGCCCGCGCGCCGCAAGCACCAGGCGACTCCAGAGACACTGAACGAGGCAGCACGCCTGTCCGATCAGCTGCAACAAGCCGGATTCACCAAGCGCGACATTGCCCGCATCATCGACCGCGACCCCTCCCTGGTCTCGCAGTTCTACACAAAGAACAAAGGCGCCGCCTTCGTCCCCGCCCTCCGTGAAGTTCTGGCCGCTGTCGAGGCAGCGGGCATTACCGACCTGCCCGAACTGGCCGCCATCGCAGTGCGGCACACCCAGCGCCGCACCACCACTTCCGGAACCCGCGCCCGGGTACGTACCAAGGCTGTACTCATCACCCCTACCGGATCCGGCACCGGCCGCGTCGGCGCTCAGGCCATCGCCTCCGGATCCTCGCGGCTGCGTCCCCTGATCGCCGAAGCTGCCCGCAGAGGGCTCCGCCTGGCTTTCACCGTCCGCTTGGCCAAGACCTCCTTCCTGCACCCTTCCGGCAGCCGCACCGACTCACCCGGCGTACGCCGTGACGTCATCCAACGCGCCGACCACACCGAAGAACGCTCCTACGGTTCCGCTCAGACGGGCGGATTCGACGCCGTCGACTTCGCAGCCCGCGTGGATGCCGCACACGGAGACGTCACCGCCGCCGTGCACCAGTGGCTGCAAGAAACAGGACGCATCCACCCCGACGCCCAGATCATCCACCTCGAGGTCCGCACCTGGCAGCCACGGCTCAGCAGCCGCTAGAACCTGCCGGCCGATCACGGGTGGCGCGCGTGGGCAGGCCTGTAAGCCCGCGCAGAAGAGAGGGGCTGGGCACGGGAGCGTCCAAGCGCTCAGCGCGCTCACTGGTGGCTGAATATCACCGCCCCGCGCCCCGGGAGAGTCGGACCTGCTTCCTTTCGGCGATACCTTGCCGCGCATCACCCACGAGTCGAAGGTCGGGAGAGTGCGCCGTGTCAGGAACGCCGGAGAACAGTCAAACAGCAGGCCAGAACAGGCCTGAACCCGCCGGAGCGGGCACCGGAAACACCCAACCAAGGCCAGCGCAGCCAAGCCCCAGCAGCTCTCAGGCCCCTCCGGCGCCCTCCGGGCCAAGCTTCGTCGACGACTTGATCGGCTACGCCGTACCGGAGTCGACAGAGCCTGGCAGGGGCAGAAAATGGGGACTCAAGAGGATTGCCGTCACGACCGTTGCCCTTGTCGTCGTCGGGTTCACAAGCACGTACCTTGCATACGAATTCGAGCTCATCACCGCACCCAAGAGAGCGGAGGCGGAAGACAAGGCGGCGGACACGATCGAGTCGAAGAAGGACCCCTTCGCATGGCGCATGAACCCACAGCTCCCGCCCAGCGAACCTTGGGAGTCGTGGGAGATCGACAGGAAACTGACACCGGCCGAAGAAGCCGAACTGCGGGCAATCGACGGTGAAGGAGACAAGGCGGCGGTCTGGAAGCTCGTGCAGCGTTTGGAGGGGCGACGCGTTCGCGGATATGCCGCCTCCTACGACCTCCAGCTCACGAGTGAGCGTGAGCAAACGGTGCTCGTCACGGGCCTGAGCGCCCAGGCCACGAAATGCTGGACACCGAAGGTGAAGACACGGATCTCCGTAGCATCCGGAGGGACAGAGCCGTGGGAGGAGGTGCATTTCGATCTCAAGCCGGATATGACGGTCGCGCCGGCCATGACGTGGGAACGTTCACCAGGTACGCCGGAGTATGAAGCACCAGAGAGTGTCCCGTTCCGCAAAGCGGTATCCCTGAGCAAGACCCAGACTCCCGGCCTCCTGTCGGTCACTCCCTACCTCATGACCTCAAAGGACTGCGAGTGGAAGATTGACCTCGACTTCAACGTGAACTCTGGGGATCCGGAGAAGAAGACGATCTTTGAGGATTCAACAGGAAAGAAGCTCGTTGTGTACGGAATGCGTGCAGGTGGAACCGACGACTGGACATTCGGTAAAGGCGCGGGGTGGATCAAGACACCCGCTGGCGGCATGTGAAGCCGAAGAGGAACAGATGCGGTGATCGCTCATCCAGCCAGGAGACATCAGCCGCCGGCTCCAAGGCCGTCCTCAGTGACGAAGCCGGCGGACCAGCCCCCGGTATGCCTTGCCTGCAGCCGAGTGACGTCGTTGCGGTTCCCGGCGGTCAGGGGCACCGCGAGCGGGATGTTCTGCACGACGACAAGGACGCGCGGTGCCTGCTGCGCGGACGTGCTCGGTCGACCGGGCTGGGACCGCTTTTGGGCCCCGCGCCGTGCGGCCCGGACGTGGCTGGAGTCGCTTCGCCGCCCTCGACCAGTCCAGCCGCTCGGCTGACTGTAGCTTCATCAGCAGGGCGGCGTGGAGACGGTCCCACACGCTGGCCCGTCCCACGAGGCAGGTGGCGCCAGCACGCCAGGCCCGGGCCGAAGCCGAGCTCCTGAAACGGGTGATCCCGCTGGATCCCTGTGCGGAAGGCGAACAGGATCTCGCACAGGGCCTGTTGGCCGGACATCGCGCCTGCCCCGCACCAGCTTCGGTGCCGGCATAGGCAGTAACGACTCGACGAGCAGCCACAGTTCGTCCAAGACGATCCACGGCCGGGAGTTCCTCTTTGCCGCGGACGGACCAACGAGCCTCCAAAGCCGACAGCCACATGACCAGCGGATTCTGTGAGGAGTTCTAAGCGGCGGGCCGACTAGCCCAGACGAGAAGACGGTCGGGGGTGGTGTGGCCTTTCCAGGTGCGGACAGCGGTGCCGGCGAAACCTGTGGAGGTGACAGCGGGGTGGGTGGTGTAGGTGTGGGGGAGAGTGAGCTGGCGTACTTCGGAAAGGGCTGCGGTGTCGGCCTCGAAGACGTAGAGCGAGCTGCCAGTGCTGTCCGCGGCGAGGTGGGGGCCAGGGCGGTCGCTGTATGCGACACGCGTGATGGCGCACGTGTCGGTCAGGGGTGTGCGGAATACCGTATGCAGCCGGTGCAAGCCGTCTGTGGTGAGGGGACTGCTGCTGGGTTCCGAATCCTCGGGTTCCTCAGCGATGTCGGTCTCGGCGTCGGAGGGAGGAAGCGAGCCCGAGATGAGCAGGGCGAGCAGGACGGGGACGGCTTTCCGGTTGAGAGTTTCTGTAGCCGCTTTGAGCCGGTGTGCGCTGGTGGCGGGCATCGACAGGGCGAGGCTCCCGGCTTCTTCACCGGTGCTGGCCGTGACCGCGCCACAGACGATTTTGGGGGCGTACTCGCGTAGGTCGTAGACAGGTTGATTGGGGCCGATTCCGTCGAGGGCATGGTGGAGAAGCTGGTGATCGGTGATGGTGCGGCGGGTCAGTCGGGCGGTGCCGTGCCGGGCGAGGTGGTCGGCCCGTAGCTTGTATGGGAGCTGGGTGAGCAGGGATTTGCCGACAGCGCTGGCATGAGCGGCCACCCGGAAGTCGACCCATTCATTGACGCGGGGAGCAAGCGGCCCATCGGCGAATTGTGTGATAGCGACTTCGCCGTCGACGTATCGGGCAAGGTAGACCGCGGCACCAACGGTGTCACGGGCCAGGTTCAGGGTGTGCTGGAGCTGCAGGGCCAGGCCGCCGGGGGAGGAGAGGCGCTCCAGGGCAGGGCCAGGGCCATAGACACGAGCAGACAGGGCAACGGCAAAGTCCTCCTCGCACAGCATTGCCAGCAGCGGGACGACGACAGAGGCCGGCAGTCCGACCGCTTGGGCGATCTGCCGGCTCTCCGCACCAACCGAATGCTGGGCCAGGAACTTCACGATGTGGTGCGCCAGACGTGCCCTGCCCAGGGCGCCGTTTTTCGTGCCCGCGGAGAAGGCGGCCTCGGCGGCCTCGGCGGCGTCGGGGAACCGCAGCTGGAACACCTTCCAGCTGTGCCTCTCTTCCTTACCGGCTGCCATGTTCACGGGACGGTCATCCGTCGACGAGGGGGAGTCCAGCAACTCACCGGGTTCGGCAGGACGAGGACGGGGCCTGGACGAGTCCGGCCCCAGAATCAGCATCGTCGTTGCTGACAGAGGGACTTTACCCAAGCCGTACAGGCCGGCATCCTCCATCAGCTGCTGCAGCACGGGCCGAGGTACCGCGAACCGCTCAGACAGCCCTGGTAGCACAAAGGTCCGCTCGGCTGGCATCGGTGCGCCCCCCGCACCAGCATGTCCGTCCCGGGACGGCAAAGGCCGCCGCAGAGCAGGGTGCATGGCGGCATACAGATGCTGGTAGCCACGGACATGCGACCGTCCCCGTGCGGTGAGCCGCACTGCGGTGATGTCCCGGAACTGTTGCGCACGCACGAGCGACTCCGGGAGGGACTGCTCGACCACGTCACCGGCGAGCAGAGCCAGCGGCGTCCACGGCCCTTCTATCCCTTCGTGCACGTCATGGAGATCGACGAGCAGCTGCCAGACCTGCGAGGGCTGCTCCATCCGATAGAACCCCTCCAGCCGCTCCGGTAGTACAGCCAGAGCCCGGTCGAACCGTCGGACGTGGTGGCTGATCGACTTGACCGCCCGTTGCTGGCGGCCTGTGCTGATGTCGTACCGAGCCACCACGAACTCCCGCTGGATCAACACATCCCGTTGGCGCAACTGCCCCAGTTCGTAGCCCAGCACCGCCCGAATCCTTGCTGGGCTGCGCCCGTAGAGACCCGCGATCTCCTCTAGGAACGGCTCCTTCGCCGGCAGCGGCCCCCAGGCCTCGTCCGCGTTGACGTACTTTTCGACCAGGGCACGCACGAGTTCCCCGACTCGCTCCCGCCGCTCGGAGACTGCCGGGATCCTGTCCATCGCCCGGTCCAACTCTGCAAGATCCACACCGAACAGACGGGCCACCCGGTCCAGGAACGCTCCCTTGTGCGCAGGCACAATCCCCTGCTGTTCGAACCGCCGCCAGCCCTTGACCGTGACTCCCAGCCTCGCGGCTGCGGCTGCGGCCGTAAGCGCGGAAGCCCGCCGCAGATCGGCCACCGTCCATGTCTTTCGCCGCTCCGCTCGCATCAATGCGACGGGCGCCACTCCCAGCACCTTGGCCAAAGCCGCCACCCTGCGCGGATCCGGAACGGTTCTGCCGTTCTCGTAGGCGACGATCTGCGCCTTTGTAGCCCCAACCAGTGCAGCAAGCTCAGCCGCAGTCAGGCCCGACCGACCACCCGCACCTCTGTATCCCCACCGCAGGTCCTGCAGTGCACGTGGATTGAAGTCGGTAAGCCCCCGCGCCATCACCTGTCTCCCCTCGCAGACCGCTGAGCCACTTTAGAGGCCCTCAAAAGCCTGTGGCGCGGTGAACCAGATCCCATGCAAACCGCTTCCACCTGCGCCGATGTAAAATTAGAGTCCAGTAGGCTGGCATCCGGAACCTAAATAGGCGAAGTTGGTGACAGCGGAGCCTCATGTGCTACGAGCCGCGGTCACGGCCGCAAGCAGCTCAGACCCACATGTGGCAGCCCCGCACTCTCTCTAGGTTGCTGGCCGGTCGAGAGTGCAGGGCCGATGCGGTGAAGTCCGCGGGCTCCAGGGGCCCCTGATGTCAGGGGCCCCGCTCAGCTATTACGTTCCATCGAAGAACCTGGACCACAAAGTCCTGAGTACCTGGAACGCAAGCCAGCCGAAGAACGCCTTGGCGATCTTCCGGAGTCGCTTCCTCCAACCGCCCTCTTCCGGGCGGTCGGTTTCCATCGCAGTCACCTCCTCCCCGGGGGCGGTACCCCCGCCGTCGAGGGTGCCGGTGTCCTGGGAGGGGCCACGCCGAAAATGCTACCGGCATCCCGGACGCAACGGCCCCCCGCTCTGAAGCCGTGTAAACCCAAGCTCCGCTATGCAAAACCTCCATGACGTAGCAGCAGGAGACTGGCTCCAGTCCCTCTCAGGCCCCTGACGTGCACCTCTGTGGAGCGACGGTCAAGGTGGTGAGCCGACGCACACTCACCTCGCACGGAGGCTTCCCGGTTGCGAACAACGGAGCGCGCGTACACAAGGTGAAGCAACCGGCATGTCTCCCAGGGGCGGCGGCCGTGTCACGAGGGGATCGGGCGCCCCGTCAGTCCGGCTTCACGTTCGGTGTATCCCTTCTGGCCTGCAGACGCTTCGTTCACCCGGGACCTTCGTACGGCAGGCGGCAGAAGCCTCGTACCTGGGTTCACACGTTCGGATGAACTTCCGGAGCTCGTTCGGGCCCCTCCGAACGAGGGGGTGGGTGCGATCCCGGAGAGGGACGACAGTCAGGCCACTTGCTTCGGAGAGTGCAGCTCACGAGCAACGACACGGCTCGCCAGGGCTGAATAGCTTCCGCAAGCAGGACCCCGTTGGACCGGCCGTCTCTTGGTGTCCGCACAAGCGGCGGCTGAAGGGGAGGCGCGGGGGATCCGCGGGGATCCGCGGACTGTCCGGGTGTCGCCAGCCCAGCTGCAGGCAAACTCCAGATGACCATGGGCGCGCCATCCCTGAACGGCGGTTTACCCGGCCTGGCGGGCGCGCTGAGCCGATGGCTGTGCCCGCCAGGGCTGAAAGAGGCATTTAAGAACTCGAGGTCCAGATGGCCTGGCAGCCCCAACGCGACATGGAGGCGCCATCGGGTCGGCGCCCGTTCGAGTGCAGCATTCATGGAGATTTGCCGGGCCGTGGCTCGGCGAACCTGCGCGGGTTGAAGCCGTCGTGTCGACGGCTGCCTCAACTCATCCCCCTTGGTCGTGGTACGGCGGGGAGAGGTGGTTCATTGCCCAGGTCAAGTCGTCGGTCGCAGGATCGAGACTCCAGCGGTCGATAGTCCCGGCTGCGGACAACAAGTCCACGGCGTGCAGTAGTTCGGATACCGTCAGGCCACTCGCGCGAGTCAGTTGACCGATCTCGGTGATGCCGCCGGCCCGTTCCGGCACACTATGGGCGGCCAGAGCAAGGGCTACCAATCGAATCGCCGGAGGGCTCCTGCGAACCGGACGGGATTGATGGGCGCGCAGGGCCCAGTCCGCAGCACGGGCTCGCGCCTTGCGTCCGGCTACCCCGATCAGAGGATCTGTGAGCTGCGCGCTGCCGACGAAGCTGCCGTGGACGCTCTCGCGGATCCAGCGCATCTCCTCCAACTCCTGCCACGTGGCGGCGACCTGTGGCACAGCCAGGGCACGGATCAGGCCGGCCGGAAGCCGTACTCGGCCGGGCGGAGTCGAACGCAGCGCACATTGCAGGGCCAGGAGTCGGGCTTGGGGGCTGCAAGGTCCGAGAGAGGCGGCCAGAAAGCTGAGCATGTCCCGTACCAGTCTCCTCTCCATCCAGCCGGTGAGGGGTTTCCTGCTCCGTGACTGGGCAGGCGAAGGGTCGATGACCCGGTGCGCGGCGATGAGGGTGGTTTCCGGTACGGCTGAGGCATCGGGCATCGCCCGGGCACAGGCAGTGCAGGCGTCAGAGAGACGCCACAGCCGGCCCCCGTGTTCACGGGAGAGGACGAGCAGAAGAGGGCCGGTGCAGCCGCGGTGACGTGGGTGCCAGCGGCAGCCGCGTTCATGGCACTGGCAGGTCCGCAGGTGTGGCGGGAGCAGCGAGCATCGGGCGTGGCGGGCGAGGTGTGCGAGTGCGGCCGAGCGTGCGGTGCGGCCGTGAAGGGTTTCGGGCGCGGAGCTGCACTGGGGACAGACGAGCAGAGGGCCTTGAGGCTGAGGCCGCAGTTCGACGGTCCAGGTGCGGGGCGTCGGCGGGCGCGTGGTGCACAGCCTCATCTGCCGAGGGTCCTTCTCTGTGGGGCCCCTGGTCCGGATCTGAGTAGGACCAGCGGCGGGGGAGTGTGGTGATGGCGGCACACCGTAGTGCAGACCCCTGCCCTCCCGCCCGGGGCACTACCTGTGCAAATAGGGCAGACCTCTGCACTGACAGGGCAGGGGTCTGCACCATCGGATGGACGGGTGACGATCTTGCCGCCCGAACCGAACCTCGACGCGCTGCGCCAGCAGCTCGCGCGCCTCAGAGGCGACCGCGGCTGGACCTACGACCAACTCGCCGAAAGAACCGCCCTGTCCAGGCGCACCCTCATCGAAATCGAGCAGGGCCGCACCATCGGATCCCTCGCCACCTGGCATGCCCTCGGCCACGCCTTCGACGTCCCGCTCGGCGGCCTCTTCGCCGCCCTCTGCGAAGGCCACACGCCCCCCGGCGACACCTCGAAGTAGCTTCCTGCCCGGATCACCTGAACCGGCTACACGACAGGAACAGGCGATCGAACCCTCGGGCGCCAGTACCCCTCCGCTGAGCCGGACGAGGGATGATCGAGGCGCGGGCACCCCCAACGCGGCGCGTCACCTGGCACCTTCACCGCCATGCACCCCGCCCACCCCTCCAGTGGCCGCCACTGGGACGGCACCCCCCGCACCCCAAGCCGCCGCCGCGCTCTACGCGTAGCCGCCGACAGCCCCAGCCGCCTGCTGCGCATCGCACAGCGCGGCCCTTGCCGTGACTGCGGCAACCGGGTCGACTGGCACACCACCATCACCCGACGAGTCATCCCTCTCCACCCCGTCGAACTGCCGACCGCGATCGTCCCCGAAACCAACCGCTGGCACGTCGCCTCCGGCATCGCGCACCACGCAGACGACGGAACCTCCTGGTGCCGTATCTCCCACCCCACCCTGTGCCCCACCCACACCACGCCTCAGAGCCTTCCGCCCGCCCTCGACGCACTCCGCCGACGCCTCGCCCTGCACACCCGCCGACTCCTCGACACGGGCGTCTTCACCCCAGACAAGCCACCCGTCGCCGACCCGGCCACTCCAGGCGACTGCCGACCGGCCCGTCCCGTCGTCCAGCTCCTCTACGGGCGCTACCTCGCAGCCAGACCGGTCGAGGACATCCAATGCGTCGCCCAGACCGTGCGCCGCACCCGCTGCCCTCACCCCGTTCTCGCCCCCGGAACCGTTTCAGGAACATGGAGACTCGCCCCCGCCACGCTCGACCGGGCCCGTCGCCAGCTGACCCTGCCAGCAGCCGACATCGCCCTCTACGACCTCAGCCAGCTGTCCTACAGCGAGCAACTGCGCTGGCGCACCCAACACTGCCCCGCCCACGCCGCAGCCCCGAGCGCACCCGACCTCGCCCTTGCTGAATGGGAACCCTTCGACCCGCTGCTCCACCACGTATTCCTCGCCACCCGCCTGCCAAGAAGCCGGTACCAGCAACACCTTTAGGCGCTGTTCCCTCAGCTGTCCGAACCTGCCGCCGACCAGCCATCTGCAGAGCCTCCACGCGAACGTTTTCGCCGCCCGATCCGGAGCAGACCCGTTGTTCACCCCCACCGACGAACAGACCCAAGCAGCCGACCGCTTCCAGGCCGGCGACCACCTGGCCCTCCAGGCCGGCGCTGGTACGGGCAAAACTTCAACCCTGGCCCTGCTGGCCAAGAACACCCGCCGCCGCGGCCGCTACATCGCCTATAACCGTGCCATCGCCCGCGACGCCACCACCCGATTCCCCAGCACCGTCACCTGCAAGACCGCCCACGCCCTCGCCTACGCAGCCCTCGGCCACCGCTACGCCCGCCGTCTCGACGCACCCCGCCGGCCTGCATGGAGGACCGGGCAGGACCTCGGGATCACCAAGCCCGTCCGTATCGAAGGCCACGACCTCACGCCCACCACCTTGTCCAACAGCGTCCTGCGGGCCGTGACCCGCTTCTGCCACTCAGCCGACCCCGCCATCACCGACCACCACGTCCCGCCCCTACGCGGCCTCGACACCCCCACCGCCCGCAGCCAGCTCGCCGGCGTCGTCCTGCCCTATGCCCGCAAGGCCTGGGAGGACCTCCAGAGGCCCGACGACGGCGTCGTCCGCTTCGACCCCGATCACTTCCTCAAGATCTGGTCCCTCACCAACCCCAGAATCGCCGCCGACTTCCTTCTCCTCGACGAAGCGCAGGACACCAACCCCGTCGTCGAGCACATCTTCAACACCCAGCGGGACCACGCCCAGCTCGTCCTCGTCGGAGACTCAGCCCAGGCCATCTACCACTGGCGCGGCGCCAAAGACGTCATGACTGACTTCGACGGCACCCACCTCACCCTGTCCCGGTCCTTCCGTTTCGGCCCTCTCCTGGCTGCGGAAGCAAACCGCTGGCTCGCCATCGCCCAGACGCCCCTCCGCCTGACCGGCACCGACGCCATGCCCACCGAACTCGGCCCCCTCACCCGCCCCGACGCCATCTTGTGCCGTACCAACGTCGGCGCCATGAAACACGTCATGAACCTCCTCGCCGCCGGCACCAAAGTCGCCCTCGTCGGAGGCGGTGACAGCCTGCGCGCCCTCGCCCTGGCCGCCCGCGACCTCAAAGACGGACGCCGCACCCACCACCCCGAACTCGTCCTCTTCCCCACCTGGGGAACCGTCCAGGACTACGCCGCCCACGACCCTTCCGGGCGCGATCTCCAGCCCTTGGTCGACCTCGTCGACACCCATGGAACCGACGCCATCCTTACCGCCGTCAGCCGCCTCAACGCGGAGGAGCACGCCCAGGTCACCGTCTCCACCGCCCACAAGGCCAAAGGCCGCGAATGGGCACGCGTGCAGATCGCCGACGACTTCAGTCCACCCAAGGACACCGACCAGCAGGACAGCCAAGGCCGCCCCATTCCCGGACCGATCGACGACAGCGAAGCCCGCCTCGCCTACGTCGCCGTCACCCGCGCCCGTACACACCTTGACATCAACGGTCTCGCCTGGATCAACACACACCCCGACGGAAACCCGCAACACCAGCATCAGTGAACGCCACAAGCTGTACACCTGACTTCGGCGTTCAGAAAACTAGCCGGAGCGAAACTCCCGAGCACCGTGTCCCGTTCCTAGACCGAGTCCTGAAGTCAGCATCCCTACTACAGGGCCAACCGCCTTGCGGCTGGTTCGTACGCGATGTTGTGGCCACGTTGCTGTACAGCTGTCGGGGCGCCCCACCGTTGTGACCGAGGTGACGATTGACCGTGGACGGGCGGGCCGCCCGTGGCGTAACTTCCCTCTGCACGCAGGTCCGCGGGCACATTCCCGTTCCACGCCCGTAGGGGGGCCGCACCGTCATGTCCTCTTCTCCTCTCGGCGTTCTGCGCCCACGTCCTGCCCTGCCCGCCCAGGTGCCCGGCCCCAGGCGCGCCTTGCTCGTTGCAGTGTGCTTGCTGCTCGTAGCCGTCGCCGCATGCGATCTGTTCGCCGTGTACGCCGGCTTCCGGACTCACTTCTCGGTACAAGGAGACGGCGGCTTTCTGTTCGCCCGGCAGGATGAACTGGATGCGGCAGACGCCCTGTTCAGGAGGGTGGACCGGTTCTACGCTCCGGCGTTGACGGCTTGCGCCGCGGTCTTCGTCACCTGGTTCCATCGGATGCGGCGGGCCGCCGGAGCACTGGCACCGGATGGCTTCACGCGAGGTACGGGCTGGGCGATCGGAGCTTGGTTCGTGCCCATGGCATTTCTATGGATGCCGTACCGGATCGCTGTCGAGATGTGGGCCGCTTGCCTGCAGAGGACCGGCCGCGGAGCGACCGCCGGCGCCGCTTTCTGGCCGGTGAACCTCTGGTGGGGTACCTTCGCTGGTTCACTCTTGCTCCGTTGGTATTCAGGGTTCCGCCACAAACGGGCCGATGGCCTCGCCGAGGTGCTGGACACCGTGACCCTGGGAATGGTGGGCGACGCGCTGAACGTCGTCGCGGCTGGCGCGGCAGGGTACTTCGTCGTCCAGCTGACTCGCATGCAGGTCGTAGCCAGCCGTCGAAGGAGCGGTCCCATCCAAGCCCGGACTTCCTGACTCCTGGCTTGTCACTGCCGGGTTGGCGGCTGGAACGTCTACGTCCGGCTCATAGGGTGGGAAACCTCGCTGGTTCCGTGCATGCGGAACCGCGTGCCCGGGGCCGGAGCGGCGTCCTTTGGACGGCGGAGCCATCAGCGGGACGGCCGCCGAGGCCGTTCGAGCCTGGCCGGGGGCCTCCGCTCGCTCCAGGTGCACCCGCGCTCGTGGTCCACGGCGCCAAGGACACGTTCATGTCGGTCGACTCGTCTTGCAGGTATCTGCCGGCCGGCAGTCAGGCTGAACTGATGGAGCTCGAGGACGCGTAGTCATCGAGTGCGGCCTTAGCGATCTTGTCAGACGGGTCTCGTAATGCCTCTCCTTGACGTCGGTCCTTTCGGCCCAGAAGCCTCCTGTGACGCTCTGGGCCATGCGGCGGTCCACACTGGAGAGGTGCACAGCGGGCCGGCGTCGGTTTCGAGAGGCCGTCTTGTGGGCCGGTCGAGCCGAGCTGTGTGGATGGAGAAGACCACCGAGCCTGACGTCAGCGGCTCTTGCGTGGCCCGGCTGGTGAGCAGGAAGCGACCGCCGAGGCCGGGATACGGAGTCGTCAACTGGTTGGCTGTCATGCCGGTTTGCTGGTCGGAAGCGACTTCTCCGGACAACTCGTGAGCATCTCCGGCAAGAATGCTTTGGTCGACAAGCTTTCGTGGCACCCCGAGTTGGGTCTGTCCCGGCCTGTTCCTTGGTGCGGATAATGAGCCGCCGCGAGTGGCGGCGACATGCTGCGGTGCCTGCTGTGCGCAGAACCTGACAGATGGTTCCCTGTGAAGCCCGGAATTTATATGGCGTGCGTCACTCTGAAATGGGGCGTGTGTCCGGTTCGCTTGTGGTGGTCGGTCGGAGATGTCTGGTCTGCGTCGGCGTCTGTGGAGCATTTGTGCTGGTCAGGTGCGTTGACGAGGCGCCGCTTGGGGCGTTGGATCCCCTGACACAGGAAGATCACAGGAAGCGCTTTTGATCTTCACTTCACATGCATGTAGATCACATGTCATGCCGGACCGTGCGCTTCTCGTGTCCGGTTGAGCTGCGGGTGGGGAATGAACGTGAGATCGGGGCGTGCTCAGCGCGCCCGAAGAAGAGGGCGAGTACTCGCTCTGACAGCGGCCTGGGCCCTATTGGCCGGCGCCGCGCCAGCTCTGTCTGTCAGTCCTGCACTGGCGGATGACGTCCCGGTGCCTGCTCTCACGGAATCGGAGCAGGCCCTGAAGGAAGCCGCCGCCGCGGGTTCCCGGGTGGAGGTCGTGGGAGAGCGGACGGAGCGGGAGACCGTGTTCGCGAATCCCGACGGTGCCACGTTCACGCTGGAGAAGTCGATCGCTCCGGTCCGCGTCGACACGGGAAGCGGCTGGGCTAAGCCCGACGCGACGCTCGTACGCCACGAAGACGGATCCATTGGACCGAAGGCTGCCGTGGTGGATCTGTCGTTCTCCGGCGGCGGCGGCTCGGGCGAGGGCCTGGTGACGATGGGGCAGGACGGCCGGTCGGTGTCGATGGGTTGGCCCGGTCGTCTGCCTGAGCCGCGCCTCGACGGTGAGCGGGCCGTCTACGAGAACGTCCTGCCGGACGTGAACCTGATCCTGACCGCGACGGTCGAGGGCTTCCGCCAGGTGCTGGAGGTCGAGACTCCCGAGGCTGCGGCCCTGCCGGAACTCAAGTCGATCGAGTACGGCCTGAAGGCGGACGGGCTGCACCTGCGCGAGGGCGCGGTGGGCAGCGTCGAGGCTTTGGATGGCAACGGCCGGGTGGTGTTCCGGTCGCCGACCGCCCGGATGTGGAACTCGGCCGGTGACGACGGCGTCGAGTCCCCGGTTTCGGGGGCGAGCACGCAGAGTGCGGGATTCCGGGCGCTGTCCGGCATCTCCGCCGAGTCCGCCTCCTCGGCAGAGCCGGCACCGGAGCCGGTAGCCCCCCTTCAGGAGGGTGACCCCCTGGCAGGGCCGGGGGCCGGTGACGAAGCCGCACTGATGGATGTTGACCTGACACCGGGCTCGTTGACGGTCACACCTGCCGCCGACCTGGTCACCCGTACCGACGCGGAGGACTTCCCCCTCTACATCGACCCGTCGGCCGAGATGAACGAGGCGGAGCGCACGGTGCTGTCCTCGGACGGTGACGCCTTCTACAACTTCTCCGGCGGCGACAACGGCATGAGCGTCGGCAAGTGCGGCAGCGCGGTGGTCAACGGCGTGACGTACTACTGCGGCTCCGGCTACGTGAACCGCATGTACTTCGAGTTCGTCCCCACCAACCTCCAGGGCAAGCACGTCCTGGACGCCACCTTCCGTGTGACCGAGACGTGGTCGTTCTCCTGCAACCCGCGCTGGGTGGATTTGAAGCGCACCGAACCCATCTCCCAGTCCTCCAGGTGGCCGGGCCCCACAGCACTGGACCACCTGGGTGACCGCTACGTCTCGGCCGGTCGGGGAACGATGTGCTCACCCTCGCAGCCGCGTGCTGCGATCGAGTTCAACGACAATCCGGACGAGCCTGATGAGAACCTGACGGCGACCACCAAGTCGTTCGCCGACGGCAAGCTCAGCGTCCTGACCCTGAGGCTGTCGGCACAGGACGAGACGGACACGGAGGAGTGGAAGCGTTTCGACGACGACGCCGTCCTCACCGTCACCTACATGAGCAAGCCCGCGACACCGGCCGAGTACGGAGTCCTATCGGGCCCCACTCAGATCTGCAACAAGACCGAAGGCTCCCCGGCCACTCTCTCCGATCCGACGCCGATTCTCGTGGCAACGCCTCGTGTGGTTCCCGGTGGCGAGAGTGCCGCGATGCTGCGGGTGTACTTCGACGTCGACGGCAAGAACGCGGACGGTACCTGGTCCGACGCCCTGGAACCGACGACGGGATCGCTGGCCCCCACGACGGGTCACGTCGCCTACAGCACCACATTGAAGGACTTTCCAAGCCAGGTGAAGGACTGGAACGTCGCCCTCAAGGAGGGCACCCTCTACCGCTACCACGCCTTCACCCAGTCATTCCCCAACACGTCCTACACCGGGGCACTCAGCAGTGGCGTCACCCCCTGGTGCTATTTCAAGGTGGACTCCACCGCCCCCAAACCGCCGGTCGTCACGTTCGGGACTCCCTACTCCGAGTGCGTTACTGGCGGGTCTTGTGTGCCTGCCGGTGAGCCCGGTAAGACAGGCACAGTCACCTTCAGCCCGGCCTCCGGTGACGTGAACACCGGCTATCGGTACAAGCTGTCCCCGGACTCTGCCTGGAGCGGATGGAAAACCGCCACCTCCGGCTCGTACACCGCGACCATCACCCCTCTGGTATCCGGCGCCTTGATTCTGAACGTACAGGCCACGGACGCCCAGGGGCGTATCGGTAGTGAGAGGGCCGTCAAGTTCCTGGTGAACGAGGGAAGCGGGCACATCGGCCGTTGGAGCTTCAACGAGCCGTCTGGTGTCGCGTACGACAGTTCGACAGTGGATCCCGTGCTGCAGAACAACCTGACGCTCACCGCATCCGGCGCCACCCGGAACGACCACGGCCGGCGCGGCGAGCTCGCGGCGTCAGACGGTACGAAGACTCAGGACAAGGCCCTGTCCCTGTCGAGTGCGAGCCAGGGAGCCGCATCGACCACCAAGCAGGTGGTCGAGACACTCTCGGCCTATACCGTCACGGCCTGGGCCCGGCTCGATGCTGCCGGCTCCCTCAACGCCACCGTCGTCGGGCAGAACGGCAACCGGCACAGCGCCTTCTACATGGGCTACTGCGCGAACGTGAAGACCTGGTGCATCCGGCTGCCCGAGGCGGACTCCGACTCGGCCTCTCTCTCGGCCCAGCGGATCAACGCAACGAAGTCACCGCAGCTCGGAGCCTGGACCCACCTTGGCCTCGTGGTGGATCCGAGCCCGGCGAAGAAGACGATCTCCTTCTACGTCAATGGTGTCCTGCAGGGTCGCACGCCGTTTACCACCGGCGCCTGGGCATCCACTGGCGGCCTGCAGGTTGGACGGGCTAAGTATGCCGGCGCCTACGGCGACTACTTCCCCGGCGAAATCGACGAAGTGGCCGTCTGGCAGCGAGCACTGGTGGACGGAGACGTGAAGAAGGAAGCCGGGGCCAAGGCCGCGGACGGCAGCGGATACGTCGAGCTCGTTGCCCAGTACAACCCGAATAGTGGATCCGGTTCCGCACTGCAGGACAGCAGTGGATACGGCAACGCACTGAGCCTGTCCGGTGGCGCTGCGCTGGGAAGCGAGGGCATCAGTCTCGACGGCGTGGACGGCTCCGGCTCAACGGCCCGGCCGCTCGTGGACGATACCGGCTCCTTCACAGTGTCCACCGCGGTGAACGTGACCACGGCAAAGCTGAAGACAATGCCTGACGGTTCCCGGATGCAGGTCCTGGGGCAGCAAACGGGCACAGGTTCCTCGTGGGGCATCTGGTTTGAAAAGACCGGCATGCAGGAGCAGATTGTCGAACCGACCGATCCGGAAAAACTGCCGACCACGGAGCTGGTTCCGGTGGGGCGCTGGTTCTTCGGCCGCTGGTCTTCGGATGGCTCGGGCTCGGTGCAGAGCGATGAGCTTCTCACACCCAGCGGCGAAGTCCGGCTGACAGGTGTCTACGACGCCACAACGGGGACAGTTCGTCTTTACACCGGCACGACCCGGCAGGGTGATCCGAAGGCCTACCAGGCCACGCTTGGCTCGGGCTTCAGCATCGGAAAAGAGTGGACCGGGACCACCTGGGGGAGCTACCTGCCCGGCACGATCAGCGACATCCGCCTGTGGGCGGGAGCGCTGAGCGACGAAAACCAGGTGCTTGCCGTCGTCGGTCCCTGATCCGGCGAAGCACTCTCATTCCCAGCTAGAGCAACGGGGCGGGGGCCCACGATCACGCCCCCGCCCCGTCACCGCAGCTTGCCCGCGTGCCCGTCCCGGGCCGCTGTTTCCTCATCCCGATCGAAGATCAGAAGGAGTCGTTCCGTCGTGTCCAGACGTACACGTCTGCGCAGACGCCGAGGTGCCGTGATCGGCGCCCTGGCGTTGGCGTTGTCCATACCCACACCGCTGGTGCCCTTGGCCCAGGCCGTACAAGTTCCGGGTCGCCCGGAGGTCCCCGCCTCCGCACCGGTGAAGGTGCACGCCGTCACCGAACCGGGCGCGAAGAAGGAACGTGCCAAGGTCGCGCAGGATCGGGCGGCCAACCGCCGCCTGTCGGACCTGGCAGACCAGGAGCGCGCCCAGAACGCCTGGCCGAAGGCACAGACGCTGACCGGCCGACTGACCTCGACCCCGGCCCCCGACAGCACCGCGCTGGTGCGCCTGCGCGGTGTGGAGAGGACGGGAGAGGCCCGGTTCGTCCGGCACCCCGCAGCCGGCACTTCGACAGTGAAGGTGCTCGGCCAGAAGGCAGCCCGAGCGGCCGGCGTGACCGGCGTGCTGTTCACCGTAGCGGCCCAAGACGCAGGGGCTGCAAAAGTCGAGGTCGACTACAGTTCCTTCGGTTCCGCGATCGGTGGCGCCTGGGCCACCCGTCTGGGTCTCGTGTCACTGCCGTCGTGTGCGCTGACCACCCCCCAGAAGGCCGAATGCCGCACGACAACGCCGGTCGTCTCGGAGAACAAGGCCAAGGACCAGACGGTCACCGCGAACCTGGCACAAATCAGTACCGCACCCCAGGTGCTGGCCCTCACGGCCACGACGACAGGCGGCTCGGACAAGGGCGCGGGCGACTACAAGGCCACCCCGCTGGCAAGTTCTTCCTCCTGGGAGGCCGGCGGCTCCTCGGGCTCGTTCACCTGGTCCTACCCCATCTCAGTCCCGCCGGCAGCGGCCGGCCCCACCCCGTCTCTGGGGCTCTCCTATGACTCGGGCAGCGTGGATGGCCGGACGGCGAACACCAACAACCAGGGCTCCCTGGTCGGTGAAGGTTTCGACCTGACCTCGTCGTACATCGAGCGCAAGTACGGCTCGTGCGACGACGACGGCCAGACCGGCAAGCACGACCAGTGCTGGAAGTACGAGAACGCCTCTCTCGTGCTGAACGGCAAGGCCACCGAACTCGTCAAGGACGACACCAGCAACCACTGGCGGCTGAAGAACGACGACGCCTCCATCGTCACCCATGCGACCGGCGCCGACAACGGCGACGAAGGCGACGGCATCGACGGCGCCGGCGAGTACTGGAAGGTCGTCACCGGCAGCGGCACCACCTACACCTTCGGCCTGAACAAGCTCGACGGTGCCGGCACCGAGCGCACCAACTCGGTGTGGACCGTCCCGGTCTTCGGCGACGACAGCGGCGAACCTGGCTACTCGGCCGGCACGTCCCCCTCCGGCCGTGCCAAGCAGCAGGCATGGCGCTGGAACCTCGACCTGGTCGAGGACATCCACGGCAACTCCTCCACCTACTGGTACACGGCGGACACGAACTACTACGCGAAGGACGGCGACAAGACCGCGCTTGCCGCCTACACCCGCGGCGGGTACCTGAACGAGATCCGCTACGGCCAGCGTTCCGACACGCTGTTCACCGGCACCGCCTCGGGCAAGGTGACCTTCGGCTACAAGGAACGCTGCAAGGACATCGGCGGGGGCTGCGACGCCCTGACCGAGGACACGGCCAAGAACTGGCCCGACGTGCCCTTCGACTCGATCTGCACCGCGAGCGAAACGGACTGCAAGGCCATCGGCCCGGCGTTCTTCACCCGGAAGATCCTGACCAGCATCAACACCCACGTCTGGTCCACGGCCGCCGAGCCCGACGCCTACCAGCCGGTCGACACCTACACCCTGACCCAGGACATCTTCGACGGCCAGGACATCGGCAACAGCTCCGACCAGGTCTGGACGCTGACCGGACTGAAGCGGACCGGCAAGAACGGCACCGCCCTCGACCTGCCGACCATCGGCTTCACCTACCAGCAGCGCGCCAACCGCGTCGAACAGGCCAGCACGGAGGAGCCAGACGATGTCGTGCCGCTGACCCGCCCGCGGATCTCCACCATCACCTCGGAGACCGGCGCGATCACCACCGTCGCCCTCTCCGAACCGGACTGTCTCCGCGGCTCGAAGATGCCCGCATCCGAGGACAACAACACCCTCTCCTGCTACCCGGTCTACTGGCCGATCAACGGCGGCGCCACGGAACTCGACTGGTTCAACAAGTACCGGGTCATCGCGGTCACCACCGCCGACACCGGCGGCCGCAGCGTGCCCGTGGAAAACGCCTACACCTACGAGGGCCCGGCCTGGCACTACAACGACGACCCCTTCACCAAGGAGAAGGAACGCACCTGGTCGTCCTGGCGCGGCTACCAGAAGGTGACCGCTCAGACCGGAGCGGCCGGCAACACCCGCTCCAAGACCGTCAGCCTGTATATGCAGGGCATGCACGGTGACCGCCGCCTGGCCAAGGACGCCAACGGAAGCCCGTTGACCAAGAGCGTCACCGTCCCGGGCATCGACATCGACAACGTCGCGGGCAGCACCGGCGACGAGCTGACGGTCGGCGACGTCACCGACAGCGACCAGTACGCCGGCCAGCTGCGCCAGCAGATCACCTACAACGGCACCCTCGCGGTCGGCAACCAGGTCAACGACCTCTGGTACCAGCAGACCGCCAGCCAGCAGAAGTCCTACGCCCACATCACGGCCGGCTACGTCCGCACCGCACGCACCTACTCCAACACCTACCTGACCGCCGCAAAGAAGTGGCGCACCACAGCCGTCAGCACCACCTACGACGGCTACGGCATGGCCATCCGGTCGGACAACCACGGCGACTGGTCGACCGCCGGCGACGAGACCTGCACCCGCACCTGGTACGCACGCAACGACGCCAAGGGCCTCACCAGCCTGGTCTCCCGCACCCGCACCGTCGGCCAGGCCTGCTCGGTCACCGACGACCTGCTGAAGATGCCCACCAGCATCACCCACAAGTACACGCCCGCCGAGGCCCCGGACCAGCGCGGCGACGTCCTGTCCGACACCGCAGTGGTCTACGACGCCCCCGCTGCCACCGGCTGGACCGCCGACCAGACACTCACCCTCGGCCTGCCCACCTGGACCGGCCGCGCCAAGGGCTACCCGGCCACGGTCGCCGGCAGCACCGCCGACCGGCACCCCACCGGCTGGCAGATGCTGACCAAGGCCACCTACGACGGCGCCACCGCCAAACTCGGCCGCCCCCTTTCCGTGACCGACACCGCCGGCAAGGTCACCACCACGGCATATGTCCCGGCCACCACAGGCCCCCTCACGGCCATGATCGTCACGAAGCCGCAGCTCGCCAACGGCCAGGCCCACAGGACCTACACCTACTACGATCCCGCGCGCGGCTCGGTCACCCAGACCCTGGACGCCAACCTCAAGCGGACCGACAACACCTACGACGCGCTCGGCCGCATCACCGCGACCTGGGCCCCCAACCGCTCCAAGTCCGGAGGCGACACCGCCACCGCCACCTTCGGCTACGGCATCAACCAGACCAAGGACCCCTCATGGACCTCGGTCTCCACCCTCAAGGCCGACGGCCAGTCCTACACCACCAGCTACAGCCTGTTCGACTCCCTGCTCCGCCCCCTCCAGACCCAGGCCCCGGCCCCCAACGGCGGCCGGATCCTGACCGACACCCGCTACAACGACCGCGGCCTGGCCTACGAGACCTACGCCGACATCTTCGACTCCACCACCGCACCCACCAGCACATACACCCGTGCCGAGTACGGCGGCGCACCCCAGCAGTACAACGTGGAGTTCGACGGCCTCGGCCGCCCGGTGAAGTCCACCCTCCTGGTCAAGGGCGTGCCCAAGTTCAACCCGGTCCTCACCACCTACACCGGTGACTCGGTGGCCACCACCGCCCAGCAGGGCGGCACCGCCACCCGCACCATCACCGACGTTCTGGGCCGTACCACCGAGACCCGCGCCTACGCCGGCACCCAGCCCGACGACACCGCCTACGGCGCGACCCTGGGAGCCTCCTACACCTCCGTCAAGTACGGCTACTTCCGCGACGGCAAGCAGAAGCAGGTCACCGGGCCCGACAACGCCAAGTGGTCCTACACCTACGACCTCTACGGCCGGCAGGACACCGCGAGCGACCCCGACAAGGGCACGTCCAGCACGTCCTACACCGATCTCGACCAGATCCAGACGACCAAGGACGCCGAACAGCGAGTTCTCGTCTACGGCTACGACGAACTCGGCCGCAAGACCGGCCTCTGGCAGAACAGCGCGAGTGATGCCAACCGCCTCGCGGAGTGGACCTACGACTCGCTCCTCAAGGGCCTGCCCGACGCCTCCATCCGCTACACCGGCGGCAAGAACCAGACCGGCAGCAAGACCTACACCAAGAAGGTCACCTCTTATGACTCCATGAGCCGGCCGACCACCACCACCCTGACCCTCCCCGCCGACGACGCCCTGGTCACCTCAGGAGCCGTCACCGCCACCACCACAGCCAAGGTCAACTACCGCCTCGACGGCACGGTCGGCAGCACCACCGAACCGGCCGGCGGCGGCCTCACCGGCGAGATCGTCAGCACCGACTACAACCCCTACGGCCTCCCGATCGGCCTCTCCGGCGCCTCCGGCTACCTCCTGGGCGCCTCCTACACCGACCTGGGCCAGGTCCAGCAGCTCACCCTGGGCCCCTCCACCGCCGTCGGCACCAAGAAGGTCTTCCTCACCAACTTCTACGAGGAAGGCACCGGCCGCCTCACCGACGCCGACGTCGACGACCAGACCCGCGGACCCGTACGCGACACCGCCTACACCTACGACCCCGCCGGCAACGTCACCTCCATCTTCGACCACGCCAGCACCGGCAACGGCGCCGACTTCCAGTGCTTCACCTACGACGGCCAGCGCCGCCTGACCGACGCCTGGACACCCAAGACCGCCGACTGCGCCACCACCGGCCGCACCGTCGCCAACCTCGGCGGAGCCGCCCCCTACTGGACCTCCTACACCTACAACACAGCAGGCCAGCGGGCCACGGAGAAGCAGAACACCACCACCCCTGTCACCCGCACCTACTGCTACAACACCCCCCGCACGCACGCGCTGAAGGCCACCACGACCGACGGCAACTGCACCGACGAGACCACCCGCTACACCTACGACGCCACCGGCAACACCACCGCCCGCGTCGAAACAGTCGGCAGCACCACCACCCAGTCCCTGACCTGGTCCGCCGAAGGCAAGCTCACCAAGCTCACCGAAGGCACCACCACCACGGACTACCTCTACGACGCCGACGGCCAGCTCCTCATCCGCCGCGCCTCCGGCACCAGCGGTGAGACCGTCCTCTACCTCGGCGCCACCGAAGTCCACCTCAAGGGCACCAAGAAATGGGCCAACCGCTACTACACCGCGGCCGGCTCCGCTATCGCCCTGCGCACCAACGAAACCGGCACCGAGAAGCTCCACTTCCTCGCCGCCGACCACCACGGCACCGGCAACCTCTCCCTCACCGCAGACACGACCCAGACCCTCACCAAGCGCTACACCACCCCCTTCGGTGCCATTCGTGGCGCTACCAGTGGTACGTGGCCGGACGACAAGGCATTCCTCGGCAAGACCGCTGATACGGGTACCAACCTCACCCACATCGGCGCCCGCGAATACGACCCCACCCTCGGTCAGTTCGTCAGCGTCGACCCGGTCCTCAGCGTGGATCTCCCGCAGTCGCTCAACGGCTACGGCTACGCGGGCAACAGCCCCGTGACCCTCACCGACCCCACGGGAATGCGAGAGGTCTGCGGGGATTATGAAGGCGCGTGCAACCCGGTCGACCACAACAACAACGGGACCGACAACACCGACGGTAACCCCGAAACGAGCGACGAGAAGGGCACAACTGGAGACTCGAGCGGCACTGCGACCACCACTGGCGGCGGTGGAGGCGGCGGCACGGGCGGCGGATCGGCACCGCCATCCGAAGACGTCAATGATGGCCCCGTCCAGGTTCTTTTCGGGTCGGGGCATGCGATTGCGCAAATAGGCGAGTGGGGGATGAAAGTAGGATATCCACTCTGCTGGTTTGGGTGGGAAGACTGCGAAGTCGCTGATTCCTATGACGAATGGGCCGCATCTAACGGCGCGGATTCGGGCGACCCGTTTTACCAGCAGGGTTCCTCTGATGTCTATAATAATTCTCTTGCCGCCGTAGGCGCCAGAGGGGCGGGCGTCAGAGGAGTGCAGGTCGGCAACTGCTTCCTTGCTGGAACGCTCGTCTTCATGTCCGACGGCACCACGAAAGAAATCCAGGATATTGAGGTCGGCGATAAGGTACTAGCGACCGACCCTGAAACTGGAGAATCCGGTGCACGGCCGGTCACCCAGCTGATCCGCACCCAGGAGACCAAGCACCTCAACACGCTGTCCATCGAGACCCCTGACGGAGTCAAGGACCTCACGGCCACAGCGGAGCACCCCTTCTGGTCGCCGTCACAGCACGCCTGGGTCGCCGCCAAGGGTCTGAAACCTGGCATGACCCTGCTGACGGACAAGGGCAATACTGTCGCCGTCAAGGGGAATTACGCCTTCGTAAAGTACGTAAAGACGTACAACTTCACCGTTGACGGTCTTCACACGTACTATGTCCTTGCGGGCAAAACTCCGATCTTGGTCCACAACACCTGCGGTAAGGTGCCGCATCTCAGCACTGATCTCAGCAGGGCGACCTACCTTCGGCGGCTTCTCCTGAAGGATGTAAAGGGTAATTTTGCCGCAGGGAGGCTCGAGGATGGAACGATTCTGGTTGGACGATCCGGATCCGGCATTCACGCCGAGGAAGACATCCTCAGGCAGGCCGGCAGCAGGAGTGTAGTCGAGGTGTACTCTGAACGTCAGCCATGCGCGAATAAGTGCGAGGGGCTAATGGCGGATAGGGGCATTAAGACCTCATGGTCGTGGGATTGGAACGGGATGGACCATTCCGCAGTGACAAAAGAAATTGAAGCGTACATGAGGGGAGTTGTACGCTAAGCAGATGAGGGGGTGACGCCGCACCCAGGCGTCACCCCCTATCTAATTCTATAATTCGATCCAATTCGGGAGTTTTTTTAGATGTCTGACGCACCCGGCGACGGATGGCCGAAATTTAATATTGTTCGACTTTCCTCTGGTAGCGATTGGGATGGGGCGCCTGTTGAACTCCAGGTGCCTGAAGCGTTGATCGCGTTCTCGTATCGAGCCGCAGAGTCGTTGACCGCCATGGATGGGCCGACGCCTAGAAGATTTTTTAAATTCGGATCTACTGGGCTTTTCGGCAGCCTCCTCTTTGATTCGAAGACAGGCTCTGTGGTGCAGCATCAAGAAGGCGCCCGCGGGGTAAGTCTTGTCAGCACTTCAATCGCCGCCTTTAATGAGATCGTAAAGAAGGTGATCGAAACGTTTCCATTTTACTCTACGAGTGAGGACGGTGACGAGATGGAGGTGGCCGCGGCAAAGGTTAAGGAGATCGTATGCTCGGAGGACCCGGAGGCCTATTTCGCCGGAGGATTCTGGGAGACGTTCGTTAGCGATATCGAAATGGGTGATTATTCTACAGAGGAGGTGATCGGGTGATTTTTTGACCGGTCTCCACTGCTATGCGCGTCGATTTCTCTCGACCTCGCGCCAGGGCTTGCCGAATGGTGGCAGCCGGGGAAAATTTGACGAAGTGATAGTTTTTTCCGCTTCAATGAATTTCGCTCCACCGGTCCTCCATCGTCCGCATCCATGCCCGTCAAGACTCGTGACATCTACACCGACCTGTACCAGCACCACCGCAGTTACGTGTGGGGCAACCGGTCCGATATCGTGAGCCTGCGCGACGACCGCAGCCGCACTGACGACACCGAGTCCAGTGGTCACCATTGCCGTCACTGAGCCGTTTTCATCCTGTCTCTGTGGGGTGAAGCATCAGGTCAGCAGGGGTGCGCAACGAGACGAGGCTCCTGGTCGTTGCGTGGTGTTCTCTACGCACCACGCATCGTCCGAGGAGCCTCGCTTGGTCCCGTATCGTGCCACGGTCGACGTCCCGCACGAGCTGGTTGAGCACATTTCCTGGTTCATCTACACACGAAGGTATGAACGCCGTTCGCGCTGGCGGAAGCTGGGCCGCTTCCAGCAGGCCCTGCTCGCGCTGGTGCACCTGCGCAAGAACGAACCGCTACCCGCCCTGGCAGCCGGATTCGGCATCTCGACAGCCACTGAGCCTTTTCCATCCTCACCCTGAGCTGGTCAGATGAAGGGTGAGGGCGGCTTGGACGAGGCTGGTGATCCGGGTAGTCGAGCACCGCAGTTTGCGGAGGAGCCGCCAGGACTTGAGGGTGGCGACTGCCTTCTCGACGAGGGTTCGGATCTTCGCGTGGGATCGGTTGACCGCTTGCCGGCCAGAGGAGAGGGTCTCCCATCGTCCCCAGTACGGGATGCGGACCGTGCCGCTGGCACCTCGGTATGCCTTGTCGGCCCAGCACGGGATGTCTGCCTCGGTGAGGGCGTCGACGATGCCGTGTTCGCGGGCCGCGCGGATGTCGTGGACGGCGCCGGGCAGGGCCGCTGACGCCCACAGCAGCCGGCCGAAGGGATCGGCGAGGATCTGCACGTTCATCCCGTGCTTCCTGTGCTTGCCGGAGTAGAACGGCCGGTCCGCGGCGATGCGGTCGATGGGCAGAAGGGTGCCGTCCAGGATCAGGTACGCCTTCGTCGACGCGGCTCGCACCGCGTCGGTCAGGCCGGGGGCGAGAGCGGCCAGGAGCTCGACCGCCTCGGTGACGTAGCGGTAGGCCGTCGTTGTGCCGATGCCGAACCCGGCCGCGAGCTGGGTGTAGGTGTGGCCCATCCGCGGATGGGCGAGGGTGAGCAGGGCCTGGCGGCCGACGCTCAGGCGCCGCCACCGGGAGCCGATCGCGCGGCGGTGGCGCCGCAGCTGCTGCGTGAGGAAGCGGAGGGCGGAGCTGGACACGTCGACGCCCGACGGGTAGACAAGCACATGAAGCCTTTGGTGGAGACGGTTCTCTTGGTCGAAAACCCATCTACCAGGGACTTCACCGCGTTGTCAGCCCAACAGCCGTACTCCAGAAGCAGGTTGGAAAAGGCTCACGGTCCTGCCCGGAGCCATCCAGGTGTCGGTGTACGGATTTTTCTCCCCAGCCGCGTACGGACGAACTTCCCCAGCTCTGACCGCGGGCAGCAGCACTGCAGAGGATCTCGGTTGAGATCGATGTCCTGACCAAGGACACTCGCGCGATGAGCGACAGCGCATCGTCTGAACCGATCGAGCGAGGGTGGGACGAGCCCTGGTATCGGGTCCGCATGGAGGACTTCCAGGCGTCGTTCCTACCCAGCGACGGCGAGGACCTGGACGAGGTCTGCAACGTCGATGTCTTCGTGACTCTGAAGGATGGATCTCGTTGGACCGCGACCGTGTTCACCATCGCGGAAGTCGAGCGCCTGATGAAACTCTGGGCAGGAACCGACGAGGCATTCGGCGGCCGGTACTTCTGGGTCTCGGACGGCCTGATCGTCAGGGATCCCGGCATCGACAACATGACCGGCGTGATCGCCGGACTGATCGAGAACGGCGAGTTCTCCGAGATCTTTCAGCGGGCGATCAGCAACTGATCAAGTACTCGGCCGTCGGAAGCGCTGTGATGTGATCAGGAGTTCTGAGCCCCAGACCAGACCGGCCTGGAGTGGGACAGCAAGAATCAGGGTGTTTTCAGACGCCAGTGGCCGGAGCCACCGACCGATGCCCGGCTTGGCCCATACCGCCGAGCTGCCGCACGTCTCATGGACGGAGACGAACAGATCGGCGTGCTCGTGATCCGAGTCACCACTTGGTGGTGGAGAGAAGGGCCCTTCTGGCGAAGGCGGTGGGGCAATCCGCAAGAGCTTCCCGAGTGGGCGTTGTCCTGCGTCGCCCCAACTCAGCAGCTGCCCGACTTCGACGACGGGATCATCTCCGCTGACCAACTCGACGAGGAGCTTGCCAACTGGTCAGAGGGGATCTTTCGACTGCGGGGCCAGCAGTTCAGCCTCGTCTGGCTCGGCGAAGACGAAACCGGCGCTGCCCACAGGAAGCACGGCTGGACGGCCGACTGACCACCCTTGCCCTCATCGGGACAAAAATTTGGGACGTTCATCCGTACGCGGCTGGGGAGGAAAGCCCGTACGCCGACATCTGCTCGGCGCGTCAAGCCATCGACCACACCCCGGCCGGCGATCTGCCCATGACGACCAGCCCTTCCGACCTCACGGCACTGACCACCTCTGCCGGGGAGCCGGTGACCGTCTATGCCACCTACGCCTCCCTGCCCACCATCGTCACCGCCCACCGGGCTCACGCACTGCCCCCCTGGGACCTGGTGGTCGTTGACGAAGCCCACCGCACCGTCGGCCGCCTCGGCAAAGCCTGGGCAGCCATCCACCACGACGACCAGGTCCCTGCCCACCACCGCCTCTACCTCACAGCCCCCCCGCATCTGGGATGCCGACGCAGACGCCGATCAGGCCGGAGATGCCGAGACCGTCGCCTCCATGGACGACGAAACCCTCTTCGGCCCCGTTGCCTATCGCCTCACTCTCTCCGACGCCATCGACCTCGGCTTGCTCGCCGACTACTGAGGACTTTCAGCGTTGACGCTCCAGAGTGAGGACGGCGGCGGCGATGGCCGTCATGCGGTTGGGGCTGCAGCGGGCTTTGCGGAAGATGCGCC
>NZ_JBEXSZ010000042.1:0-53767 GCF_040613865.1 Streptomyces sp. NPDC006197
GTCGCTAGCTGATCGCTTCAGGATGAGGTGCGCAGGCGGCGCAGGCACATGAGGCTGCAGGCAAGTTCGACGGCGCACCGCCGTCCCGCCCCACCCCTCTCCTCTTCACCCACTCGAACAAGGAGTACGCATCACCATGGCCCGTTTCGACGTCAACGCCGCCCGCGCCCAGCGCCTGGAGGCCCACGGCCGCACCTGGTCCTTCGAGCTGGACGGCGAGGCCTACACGCTTCCCACCGAGCTCTCCCGCAAGACCGCGAAGGCGCTGCGGAAGCTCGACGACAACGACGTGGACGGTCTGCTCGAACTCCTGATGGGTGAGGAGCAGTACGTCCGCTTCGAGGAGCACGACCTCACGATGCAGGACATCGCCGCCATCCTGGAGGCCTACGGCAAGGAGACCGGGCTCGGCCTGGGGGAAGACTGAGCCTCGTCGAGTTCGTCGACGAACACGCCGAGGCCCTCGAAGCGGACCTGCTCCGCTACTACGCCACCGATCTCCTCGACTGGTACCGCGGCGAGCTGTCCAGCCGGCGCCTGGTGGTCCTGGTCAAGAACCTGCCGGCGGACAGCGCGGTGCAGCGCGAGATCCACGGGGAGGCGGCGGAGTGGTCGCTCTCCGACCATCTCCTCGCCGCGGCCGTGGACCATCTGGCCGTCGCCAACTGGATGTTCCAGTGCGTCAACACCGGCGAGGACGACGAGACCCCGGACCCTCCGAAGCCCGTTCCCCGGCCCGGCGCCACGGACGAGGACGGGGAGGAGCAGGGCGAGGACGGAGGGAGCGCGGCCGCCGAGGCGGGCGGAGCTCCGTCCCACCACGCCCTCGCCCGGTTCTTCGGGTGATCCCGCGGCCCCCGGAGCCCCTTCCGTCAGGAAGCGGGCTCCGGGGGCTCTTCCCGTGCTCGCTCCCCGGCGGCCACGTCCTTCTCCAGGGCCCTGGCCCGGTCGGACAGCCGCCGCCCGCCGCTCCCGCGCGTCTCCGGTTCGGCGGCTTCCGACTCGCGCCGGTCGGACGGCGGCCCGACCGGGGCGGGAACGTCGGCGAGCGGCGGGACGATCGGCCGCCCGCCCTTGCCGCGTACGACCTTCCGCACCGGCCGGCTGTTCCGGCGGGCCCGGCTCTCCTGGGCGGTCAGCAGGACGTCGGGCTCCGTGTCGGGTTCGGTCCCGGTACGGTGCTCGGGTTCGGGCTCCGGATGCACGGGGGAGGCGACGGGTCCTGACTGCTCGGGTCTCCGCTCCAACGACTCGCGCTCCCTGCGGACCCGCTCCTCGGCCTCGACGACGGCGGCGGGCGGTTCGAGCAGCCGGGCGAAGGGCAGTGCGATGACCCGGGCGCCTTCCTGTCCGACGTCCGTACGGCGCCGGGGGCGGCTGATCCCCCGCGCGTCACTCTGGCCCTGCGCATAGGCGTCGGCGACGCGCTTCTCGTACTCCCTGCGGATCCTCGGCAGTTCGTCCGACACGGCTTCGGCCCAGCCGGCGGTGAACGCGGCCGTCTCCCGGCGGTCGACCTCGGCCCTGGGGACCACGACGAGTTCCTCGGGAGCGTGCCCGGAGACGTGGACGAGTTCCGAGAGGTACGCGAAGAGGTGGGGCAGATCGGGATGGGAGGCGAGCCAGTCGACGGCGCGCTCCCGGCCGTTGGCTCCGGGCTCCGTGTCCATGCGTCAGTACTGCCTTCCAGCCCCCTGGGATCCCCGCGCGCCCCTCGCGCCCCTCGCTTCCCCGGAGTGGTCGGATCCAGGAAACGCCCTCCAGGTTACCTGGTCGAACACAGGCGCCCTCCAGTCACCAACTCGTTCGAAAAACAGGCCAGAAGACACCTCGTCACCCGTTTCGGGCTCGACAAACATCGAACTTCCATTCGACAATGCCTCGCACATACGTTCGAACACCGGAGGGTGGATCACCATGCCGTCTCAGACCGGGGGAAACCACGCGGGGCGCACGCTCCACGACCGCCTCGACACGTTGCTCCAAGACCCCGGTCCCCTCGACAAGCGCGCACTCCTCGCCACCCTCGACGCCGAGGTCGCGGCTCGCGAGATCCACGCGTACAAGGCGGGCTGGAACGACGCCCTCGCCGAACTCCACCGCCGTTCCTGAGGACTTGACCTCGTGGATACGTTTTCCCCATGACTGGCAGGACGGCTCTGATCGTCTTCTTCATCCTGGTGTTCGGCTGGGTCTTCGTAGCCGCCTTGTACGAGATCTGGCGCAGGCTCCTGTTGCGCATCCGCGGCCGGCGCGTTCTGGCCGAGATCGTGCGGTTCGAGACGCACGAGGACACCGAGGGCGTCCCGCACCACCACCCGGTCGTCTCCTTCACCCTGCAGGACGGCACCCGGGCCACGGCCGAGTCCCCGACGGGAACGCCCCACACGCGCGCCGGCTGGACCGGGGACCGGATCGAGATCGTCTACGACCCCCGCAGACCGAAGACCATCGCTGTCCCCTCCCTCGACCCCGGGCACACCGGACTCGGCACCATCGTCGTCATGGTCCTCCTCGCGGCAGCCGCCGCCAAGGCTGTCGTCACGCTCGCGCTCGAGATCGCCTCCTGAGGCGACGGCTTCAGAAACCGACGGAACCGGCCCCTGGGGGCCGGTTTTTTCGTCCCCTCACATGCCCAGGGAAGAGGAGAAATGACGCGAACTCTCGACGCGCTCGACCAGGCGTTCAACGGCCTCGACGGCGAAGTCGACACTCTCCAGGCGCAGATGGGCAGCTTCCCCCCGAAGCCCAGCCCGGAACAGACCGTGTCCGGTCGCCTGGACGCCCTCAAGGGCCAGCTGGGAGGCATCCCCCAGAACCCCGGCGCGGGGCAGACCGTGTCCGATCGCCTCGCCAAGATCGACGCGAAGCTGGTCAGCCTGTCGGACAACATCAAGCTCAACCGCGAGATCTTCCTCGGCTACGCCATCGCCGGCACGGTCATCAAGGTGGACGTCCAGGCCATCAAGTTCGACCTCACCCTTCTCAAGAAGATCGACGAGAAGAACGTCTGGCTCCTGAAGAAGCCCATCGGAAAGCTCCAGAAGGGGTTCACGGCCCTCACCAGCAAGGGAGACGGAAGCGTCTTCCAGTGGACGAAGGAACTGATCAGCAAGAAGGCGGCGGAAGAGCGGGCGGAACGGGAGAAGGAGAAGAAGAGGAAGAAGAGCCACGACGAACGTCTGCAGAAGCACATCAACGACCTTCCGAGGAAGGTCGCCATCAACACCCGCGACATCGACAGGCTCTTCGGCGCGCTCAGGAGCGCCGGCCGCAACGCCCAGGCCGCGCGGGACGACCGGACCGGCCTGCCACGGAACCACGCGGGGGTCGACGCGAAGAAGCCTGCCATCAACCCCGTGGCCAAGGACGTGAAGAACCTCCGGAGCGCAGTCGACGAACTCATCACGTCCCTCGGCTCCCTCTGACGACCACCCCATCTGCGAAGTGAGGGAGACATGTCTCTCGTCAGGTCACTGACATCGAGTTCCAACGCGCTCAAGGGCTTCAAGGACAAGGCGGCGGACGCGGCCCGTGCCACGGACGGCATCCGCCAGAAGGCGAGCGCCGGCGAGAGCGGGCTCCGTTCCCTGCGGACCTCGTCCCAGACGACGGGCGGCCAGCTCAAGAACCTCAAGACCGCCGCCGACCAGGCCGAGCGCTCCATGTCGAAGGCCGGTCAGACCGGTCAGTCGGCCGGCGGCAAGCTCGGAAAGTACGAATCCGGCGCGGGCAAGGCGGCCAAGGGCCAGGACAAGCTCAACAAGTCCATGAAGGGCAACTTCCTCGCCCGGCTGCTCGAACTCTTCATGCCGCTCATCGAGAAGGTCGTCGAGATGGCGACCCGCTCGAAGACCATGCAGACGATCATGAAGAAGGCCTTCAGTGCCATCAAGACCGTGATCAGCTCGGTCATGAAGGCCATCGGCCCGATCATGAAGAAGGCCGGCGCGCTGATCAAGACGGTCTGGAACGGCATCAAGAAGGCCATCTCCACCGTCGTCAAGGCCGTCGCGACCGTCATCAAGACCTACGTGAAGATCTGGAAGACGGTCATCACCACGGTCATGAAGGCGATCAAGACCGTCATCAGTACGGTCTGGAACGGCATCAAGGCCGTCATCACCCCGGTGGTCAACTGGATCAAGACGGCGATCCCGAAGGCGTTCAGCGCCGTCAAGGACAAGATGTCGTCGATCTGGAACGGCCTCAAGGACATCGCGTCCCGGGCGTTCAACGGCATCAAGGACGGCGTGAAGGCCCCCATCAACGCCGTCATCCGCCTGATCAACGGCATGATCGGCAGCCTCAACCGCGTCAAGGTCAGCGTCCCCGGCTGGGTGCCGCTCGTCGGCGGCAAGACCTTCGGCGTCAACCTGCCGACCATCCCGATGCTCGCCACCGGTGGTGTCGTCATGCCCCGCCAAGGCGGTGTCCCCGCCATCCTCGCCGAGGCCGGCGAGGCCGAGGCCGTCCTGCCGCTCTCCAAGCTCGACCGACTCCTCGCCCTCACCGCCCGCCGCGCCCGCATGGCACAGGGCGCCTCGGCCGCCGGCAAGGCCGGCGCCGGACTGCACATCGAGCACTACCACGCCGCCCGGGGCAGTGACCCGCAGTCCACGGCGGACGCCCTGATGTACCTGGCGAAGGCGCGCGGATGAGTGCCGTCGCGGTCTCACCGTTCGCTCCCCTGACGGGCAGCACACCGGCGTTCGCCGCGCTGCGACGGAGCGCCGGGCAGGCGACCGACGCGGTACGACGCGTCAAGGAAGCCGCCCGGAAGGCCGCCGGCGGCGCCGACCGCCTGGGGGCGGCGGCACGGTCGGCGACCACCGCCGTGAGCACGTTCGGGCGGGACGCGTCCTCCGCGAGCACCTCGATGGACAAGCTGCGCGGGCCGCGGGCCGCCGGGGGCGTCAAGTCCTTCGGCTCCAGGGCCGCCGCGGCGAGGACCGCCGCCGGAAAGATCGGCACCGGAGTCGGCGGCATCCTCGCGATCCTCCTGCCGATGCTTCCCATCGCCGACCTCGTCACCGGCCTGATGGACACCTTCGGCAGCGTCATGACCGTCGCCTCGATCGCCATGACCGCCGTCAACGTCGTCATGCGGGCCAACCCGCTCGGCTTCGTCCTCGGCATCATCCTGCCCCTCGCCGGGTACCTCATCGACCTCGCGATGAACTCCGAGACCGGTCAGCGGATCATGAAGCAGGTCTTTGACCAGGCGCTGAAGGGCTTCCAGGCGGTCTGGACGTTCATCCAGCCGTTCATGAAGGCCGTCGGCCAGGCCGTCGGCACCTACGTCAAGGCGTACCTGACCGTCTTCCAGACCGCACTCAAGATCGTCGGATCCGCCGTCGGCGGCATCGCGAGGATCGGCTCCGCCGTCTCCTCCTCGGTCCGGGCACTGCGCGGGATCGCCTCGAACACCCTGGGAGCGGTCAAGAACGCCGTACGCCCGATCACCGACTGGGTCACCGACAAGGTGCCCGGTTTCTTCCGTACCGCCAAGGACGCGGTGACCAGGTCCCTGCGCGGCATCGGCGACCTGGTCAAAGGCGGTCTGAGCACCGTGCTCGGCGTCGTCAAGGGGCCGATCAACGGGCTGATCGCCTTCGCCAACTGGATCATCGACGGCCTCAACAAGCTCAGCTTCAACTTCTTCGGCAAGAAGTTCGGCGTCGACCTCGACAAGATCCCGATGCTCGCCGAGGGCGGTGTCGTCTTCCCCGGTGCCCCCGACGCGCCGCGCATCGACCCGCTCTCCGACCTGGAGCGCCGCCGCGTCCCGGCCCTCACCGAGCCGCCCCGGCCCCCTCACCGCGTCCGGGACTTCCACGAGGACCCCGGCGCCGGCCCCCGGTCGACCGCCGAGGACCTCCTCTTCCTCGCGACCGCGCACGCCTGCTCGTGACGCCCCCGCCGACCTCCCAGCAGAAGTGAGGTGACGGCCCCCATGGCCGAGACCACAACCACATACGCCGGAAACACCCTCACCGCCGACCTCGCGCCCGGCTCACTGATCACCCAGGACGGGCAGATCCAGTGGGCCGGGCTTCTCATCGGGCCCGGTACCCCGTTCAACGTCGACCGGACCGGACTGTCGGGCTGGGAGGACCTGCCCGAGTACGACTCCTCCGACGCCGACCGGCCCACCTCGCACGGCGCCTGGCCGGGCTCCCGGTTCGCCAAGCCCCGCAAGGTCGGCGGCACGATCGTGCTGATGCCGGAGTGGAACCAGGCCGCGGAGGCCGTCCGCGCGCTCCGCCAGGCGCTCGCCCTCCTCGACGAGGAGCGCTGGCTGACCGTCCGGCTGCACGGCGAGCTGCTCACCGTACGCGCCCGGATCGCGCAGCGCGTGGTCCCCGCCGACCAGGGCTTCGCCACCCAGGGCAGCTCCCGCATGTCCGTCCAGTGGCTGGCGGCCGACCCCCGCCGGTACGCCGTCAGCGAGCAGACCGCCGTCACCACCGCCCCGCAGCCCGAGACCGGCCTGAAGTGGCCGCTGACCTGGCCGCTCGACTGGGGGCGGGCCACGTCCACCGGTGACACCGTCGCCGAGAACACGGGCTCCGCCGCCACCCACCCGGTGATCACCTTCCGCGGTCCGTGCTCCATGCCGACCGTCACCGAGCGGGTCAGCATGCGCCGGCTGCGGTACGCGATCGACCTGGCCGCGGGCGACGAGCTCACCGTCGACACCGCCAACGGCACGGTCATGCTCAACAACACCGCGTCCCGTCGCCACACCGCGATGGCCGACTCCAGCCCGGAGGAGCTGTTCCTCCTCGAACCGGGCCGCACGGAGCTGTCGTTCCGCCCCGACGCGGCCACACCCGAAACCCTGATGACGGTCCGCTGGCGCAGCGCCGAGTGGTGACGAACCCCCCTTCCCCTTCCTCGAAGAGAGGTGAACCATGACGGTACGAGCCGCCTGGCTCCAGTCCACCGGCCAGACCCGCGAGGACACCCGACTCGCCCTGGCCGCCCTGCTCACCCCCAGCGGCCAGAGCCCGGAGGAGACCCCGCTGCGCTCCCGGCCCGGCATTCTGCCGGGCGGCTTCGTCCTGAGCGGGACCTCCGCCATGCAGTGCAGCATCGGCACCGGACGCGCGGTCGTCCAGGGCAAGGACACCCGGCAGGGCGCCTACCTGGTCAGCGCCGTCTCCCCGCAGTCGATCACCGTCGACGACGGCGACCCGCAGTACGACCGGATCGACCTGGTCGAACTCGCGGTCATCGACGACGACTACGACAGGACCGGCACCACCGATGCCGTGATCCGCCTCGTCAAGGGCGTGCCCTCGAGCGTCCCGGTCGTCCCGGCGAGCGGTCCGGGCAGCACCGTTCCGCTCTACACGATCAGCGTCCCGAAGGGCACCTCGGCCGGCACCGGCGGCATCTCCTGGACCGGCGGCGCCGTCACCACCCAGCACTGGCCGGTGGTGGCGCTCGGCGGCATCCTGCCCACGAGCGGCTTCAAGGGCGCGTACGCCGGCCAGTACCGCGACGCGAGCGGCATGCTCCAGCGCTGGGACGGCACGACCTGGGTCTCGTACCCCAAGGCGCTCGGCGGCATCGCCCCCGGCTCCCTGGTGTCCACCGGCAGCTACACCGGCCAGTACCGGGACAACTCCGGGATCCTGCAGCGCTGGGACGGCTCGGCCTGGCAGTACGTCGAGGGCCGGACGTCCATCCTGTTCAGCGCCTCGCAGTCGCTGTCGGCGCAGCAGCAGAGCATCCCTCCGGTCACCTGGACCGTCATCAGCCTGCCGGACGCCGACGTCGACGAGGGCGCCGGCTGGAACGGCTCCACCACCTACGTCGTGCCCCGCACCGGCTGGTGGCGGGTCTCCGGGCACGTCGTCTGGGCCAACGACTCGCAGACCGGCATGCGGGGCGCCCGGATCCTCGTCAACGGCGCGGGCGTCAACCGCACGACCTGGCTCACCCCCGCGGGCAACGGTGCCGTCTCCGTCGGCGGCCAGGGCCTGCTCAAGCTCACCGCGGGCAACCAACTCCAGCTGGCCGGCTACCAGAGCCACACCGCGGCGGTGAAGACCCTCGGCGGCTCGGGCTACGCCTGCAGCCTCGCCGCCGAGTGGATCAAGTCCTGACCCCCTGCTCCCCCTCTCACCTCCCCCGATTGGAGAACCATGAACCTGCGCAGCAGCTGGACCGCCGAGACCGGACAGACCCGCGAGGACACCCGTCTGACGCAGACCGGCGCGACCACGCCCCTCAACACCGTCCAGGTCCGCTCCGGCATCCTGCCCGGCTCCTACGACGGCCGGTACCGGCTCTCCGGCCTGTGGATGGACAAGGCCTCGGCCATGACGGCCACCGTCCACGAGGGGCGGGCCGTCATCCAGGGCTCGATCTCCCAGGGCGCCTACCCCGTCACGCTCCCGGCCTCCCAGGAGGTCACCTTCGCGGCGGGCGACGCCCAGTACAGCCGCGTCGACCTGGTCGTCGCCAGGATCTACGACAACCTGTACGACTCGTCGAACCGCAACGAGGCGAAGATCGAGGTCGTCCAGGGCGTCCCGGGGCAGGCCCCGCAGGCCCCGGCGGCTCCGCCGCTCAGCCTGCCCCTGTGGGAGGTGACGGTCCCGGCCGGCGCCAGCGCGGGCAACGGCGGCATCCCGTGGGGCACCGCGCTGAAGGACCTGCGCACCCCGACGGTCTCCCTCGGCGGCATCAACCCGGTCGAGGGCCCGACCCAGCGGGGCACGTACCCGGGTCAGTACCAGGACACGCCGAACGGCGAGCTCCAGCGCTGGGACGGCGGCCAGTGGGTGTCGTACCCGGCGGGCGTCGGCGGCATCGTCCCGGCCAACGTCCCCCTCGAGCAGGGCGGTTACGTCGGACAGTACCGCGACGGAACGAGCGGCCAGTTCCAGCGCTGGAACGGCACGGCGTGGAAGCCGGCCTTCCCGGGGCCGTACTTCAACGGAACCTACGACGAGGGGTGGACGACCTCGACGACGTTCACCACGGCGCTCACGGACACGCTGAGCACCCCCCTCGGCGTCGACTTCGTCGCGCCGCCGTCGGGCGCCGTGCTGATCACGTACGGCGCGCGCATGTACGCCCCGGCACCCACGCCCCCGGCGCTCGCCATGTCGCTCCGGCTCACCCAGGCGGGCACGACGAAGATCGAGGCGGGTGACGAGGGTTCGGTCGTCTACACGGGCGCCACTCCCGCGTCGATGTCGACGGTGACCCGCTTCTACGGCATGGTCCCCGGGCTCACGTACACGGTCACCGCCCTGTTCAAGGTCGGCTCCAACACGAGCCAGATCAAGGGGTACTTCGACAACACCTTCGTCATGGTCCAGCACCACAACTGAGCCGCCGCCGTCCCGACAGGAGTTCCCCATGCCCGTACGCTCCGGCTGGCTGCTGCCCACCGGTCAGACCCGTCAGAACACCCGCGTCACCAGTATCGGCGCCACCACCCCCGTCAATCCCCTGGCCTCCCGCTCCGGCATCCTGCCCGGCACGTACGACGGCAAGTACCGGGTCGGCGGCCTGTGGATGAGCGGCAACGGCCCGATGACGGCGACCGTCTACCACGGCCGGGCCGTCATCCAGGGCGGCACGACCGACGGCGCCTACCCGGTCGCCCTCGACGAGGACGTCACCGTCACCTTCGCCGACGGCGACCCGCTCAACCCGCGCCTCGACCTCGTCGTCCTGCGCGTGTACGACAACGACATCGACGCCTCCGGGAAGTACCAGGCGGCCGTCGAGATCGTCCGGGGCGAGCCGGCGGCCAACCCGGTGGCGCCCAACCCGCCCGCGCTGTCGCTCACCCTGTTCTCCGTCCGCGTGAAGGCCGGGGCCTCCGCCGGGACCGGAGGCGTCGGCTGGAGCGACAGCATCATCACCGACCTGCGCACCACCCTCGTGTCGGCCGGCGGCATCCTGCCCGTCTACAACAACGCGGCGGTCCCCGGCTCCTACCCGGGGCAGTACCAGGACAACGACAACTCGCACTTCCTCCAGCGCTGGGACGGCACCGGCTGGGTCGCGTACCCCAAGGAGCTCGGCGGCATCGCCCCCAACGGGACGCTGTCCACCGGCAGTTACACCGGACAGTTCCGCGAGGCCAACGGCGTCCTGCAGCGCTGGAACGGCACCGCCTGGGTGAACTACCACCCGCCGTACGACATCGAGGTCGTCACCACCGGGGCCGTCGCACTGACCGGCTGGACCCTCTCGTACTTCTCCGGCCGCCGCACCCGCGCCGGCATCGTCATGGCACGCGTCTCCGTCACGCGCACCGGCGGGGACATCACGGCCGGCGCCTCCGGCCGCATCGCCGACCAGCCCCTGGCCACCCTGCCGGCCGGCTGGTCCCCGGCCATGACGTTCGAGACGACGGCCTCGGACATCTACGGCTCCGGCGCCGCCACCATCGCCGCCACCACCGCGCAGGTCACCCTCCGCGACTGGACCCCCAACGCCGTCATCCCCAACGGGCGGACCGTGAACGTCACCGCCACCTACGTCCTGTAAGGAGGCCCGCGATGGCACTCGACACGCCCTACCGGGCGATCTTCTGCGACCTGACCAGCGACCAGACCATCGACATCCTGCCCCTGCGGGACGTCCAGTTCGACGACTACATCGGCAAGGCCGGCTCGCTCTCCGGCACCATCCCGATCCCCGACAAGGCCATCGCGGACCGCGTGAAGAAGGTCCGGGAGGGCCGCACCACGGTCTATCTGGAACGCGACGGCGACCTGTGGTGGGGCGGCATCATCTGGACCACCACCCTGCAGTCCAGCGGCCGCGGGGTGCTGACCCTCTCCATCCAGGCCGCCACCTTCGACTCGTACGCGGCCCGCCGCCGCATCCGCACCAAGATCGAGTACAACAGCCCCACCGACCAGCTGGAGATCGCCCGCGGTCTGTGGAAGGAGCTCACGAAGCAGGACGCCTTCACCGTCGACTTCGGCGAGGAGACCTCCAAGACCAAGCGGACCGCCGCCTGGCGGAACGGCGACGAGACCGTCTACCTGGAGGCGCTGGACCAGCTCGCCGCCCTGAAGGACGGCTTCGAGCACCAGATCATGGTCTACCGGGACCCGGTCAGTGGAAAGCGCATCCGGCAGCTCCGGCTCGGCGCGCCCCAGATCCGTACCGGCGCCACCGACCTGGTCTTCGACCGGCCGGGCACGATCCTGTCGTACTCCTTCCCGTGGGACGCGACCCGCGGCGGCACCACCGCCGTCGCCCGGGGCGCCTCCACCAACAGCAACGCCGCCGCCGAGTCCCGGCCGCTCGTCTCCACCCCGCAGATCGCCAGCGACCTGATCGCCGACGGCTGGCCGCTGATCGACCTGTCCTCGGACCACAACGAGATCAGCGACCAGCTGACCCTCGACGCCCTGGCCGCCGCGGAACTCGACCAGGCCCGCGGCGCCGTCGTGATCCCCGCGATCAGCATCCACCTCGGCGGCGTCGTCCCGCCCGCGCTCCTGGGCCGGGTCGCCCGCATCCGCATCACCGACGAGTGGTACTCCACCGGTCTCGACGCCCGCTACCGCATCATCGGCGTCAAGGTCACCCCGCCCGAGCGCGGCCGCCCGGACACCGCCGAGCTCTACCTTGAGGAGGCCTGATGCCCCAGCTGCCCGAGGACATCGTCGACCGGCTCAACCAGATGGAACGCCGGCTCAAGGCCCTCTCCACCGCCGTCAACACCCGCCCTCCGCTCAACGAGGTCGCCGACGGCCAGCTCACCGTGAAGCGGACCAACGCCGACGGCTCGACGGCCCCCGTCCTCCAGATGGGCGCCAGCACTCCGAGCACCGTCAGGCCGGTCATCCGGATCTTCGACGGCTACAGCCACGAGATCTTCGCCGACGACATCCTGACCGGCGGTCTCGCCCGGCCCTGGCTCCAGCTGCTCCCGCCGATGGACCAGAACCAGGCCCGATGGCCCTCCACCACCAGCACCACCTTCACCAGCATCGCCCAGTCCTTCAACCCCGTCTGGCAGCCGAAGATGCGCCTGACCATGTACACGAAGGCCTCCAGCGGCGCGACCGGCCAGGTGAAGGTCCTCGTCGACGGCGTCCAGTTCGGCCCCGTCGTCACCGCCGGGCAGACCTTCGACCACACCGGGCCGGTCTCCACCGACATCCAGAACAAGTTCGGCAAGCTCATGACCGTCGAGATCCACGCCCTGGCCAGCAGCGGCGGCACGGTCTACGCCCAGCCCGTCCTGATGTACGGCACCCAGACCTGATCAGCCGACCTCGACCGACCCCCGGGCCGGCAAGGAGCACACCATGAACATCGACCCCGCACAGCCCTGGGGCGTGGCCATCGACTACGCGGGCCGCGCCACCGTCACCGAGGACGGCCACGCCCTCGACGTACGCGTCTACGACAACACCTTCGGCGCCACCCCGGAGCCGGACCCGATCACCGGTGAATACCCGCCCGTCTACGTCTCCGCCCAGGTCACCGAGACGGGCGCCGCCGACGCCGTCCTGCGCGGCTCCGGCCTGGTGGTCGTCACCGCGCGGAACGGCGAACCCGTCGTCCCCGACCCGACCGCGGTCCAGCGGGCCGTGGCCGCCGCGCTCGCCGACTTCGGCGGCCGGCGCGACGCCTACGCCACCCTCTGCACGGCCTGGGCACCGCCCGCCCCGGCCCCCGCGCCCGCCCCCGAGCCGACGCCGGAGCCCCCGCTCGCGCCGGAGGTCCCGGAGCAGTTCCGGGGACTGACCCCGGAGCTCCCGGAAACCCCGGCGTAGCCGCCCCGCCCCACCCGTACGCACGCCCGCGCAGCCCTTCCGGCGCGGGCCTTTCTCATGTCCGAAGGACACCAGATGGCCACTCCCCTCACCGCGGACCGGCTCGTCGCCGCGCTCCGCGCCGAAGGCGTCACCGTCGTCGAGCACCCCGGCTGGCGCACCCACAACCGCAACCACGCCGGCGCCTGGGGCCCGGTCACCGGCGTGATCATCCACCACACCGTCTCCGCCGGCACCGCCCACACCGTCGAGATGTGCTTCGACGGATACGAAGGGCTGCCGGGCCCGCTCTGCCACGGCGTCATCGCCAAGGACGGCAGCGTCCACCTCGTCGGCAACGGCCGCGCGAACCACGCCGGCGGCGGCGACCCGTCCGTCCTCCAGGCCGTGATCAGCGAGACGTACGGAGACCGGCCGCCCGCCCCGCGCCGGCACCAGGGCAGCCCCGGCGCCGTCGACGGCAACTCCCGCTTCTACGGCTTCGAGTGCGTCAACCTCGGCAACGGCACCGACCCCTGGCCGCCCGCCCAGCTCGACGCGATCGAACGGGTCTCCGCCGCCCTGTGCCGGGCCCACGGCTGGGGCGCCCGCTCCGTCATCGGCCACAAGGAGTGGTCGGACTGGAAGGACGACCCCCGGGGCTTCGCCATGCCGACGATGCGCGACCGGGTCCAGGCCCGGCTGGACAAGGCCCCCGCCAAGCCCGCCCCCGAGGCCGGCAAGCCGGCCGCCCCCCGCCTCCAGCCCTTCCCGGGCACCTCGTTCTTCCGCAGGGAGACGAGCTCCCCGATCATCACGGCCATGGGCCGCCGCCTCGTCGCCGAGGGCTGCTCCGCGTACACCGTCGGCCCGAGCCCCCGCTGGGGCGAGGCCGACCGGCTCAGCTACGCGAAGTGGCAGCACAAGCTCGGCTTCCGCGGCTCCGACGCCGACGGCATCCCGGGCGCCGCGTCCTGGAACGCGCTGAAGGTCCCGTACACGAAGTGACGCAAGGAGCGCAGTGATGTCCGATGCCGCCAAGCGCACGGCCCGTACCGTCCTCCAGTCCGCCGTCGGCATCGCCGTCGTGCTCCCCGCCGTCGTCGACGCCTCCGGCATCCCCGCGACCCTCCCCTGGGTCGCCGGGGCGCTGGCCGTCGCCGGCGGACTGGCCCGGGTGATGGCCCTCGACCTGGTGCAGAACCTGCTGCCGTCCTGGCTGCGCAGTACCCCGGGCGGTGCCGATGACCGATCCTGATCCGAACGACCCCGTCGCCGTCGCCGTCGAACTGGAGCGGCTCCGCGGCACCCTGGAGGCCGGCTTCGCCCGCGTCGACGGCTCGCTCGCGCTGCTCGTGCAGCGCAGCGACCAGACCGACAAGCAGCTCGCCGACCACGAGGCCCGCCTCGACGACCTGGAGCGGGCCCGCTGGCCGCTGGCCGGCATCGCGGCGCTGACCGCGAGCGCCGGCGTGCTCGTCGCGGTCTGGGAGCTGGCCTCCCGGTGACCCCTCCGTGAAACGCCGAAGGGCGGCCACCCCGTGCGAAACGGGGTGGCCGCCCTTCGGTCAAGCGACTCGCTTACTGGTTGTACGGACCGTAGTCGTAGTCCTCCAGCGGAACGGCCTGGCCGGAGCCCGAGCCGAACGGCGAGTAGTCGATGTCGTCGTAGCCGACGGCCGAGTACATCGCGGCCTTGGCCTCCTCGGTCGGCTCGACCCGGATGTTGCGGTAGCGGGACAGACCCGTACCGGCCGGGATGAGCTTACCGATGATGACGTTCTCCTTGAGGCCGATGAGGCTGTCGGACTTGGCGTTGATCGCCGCATCCGTCAGGACTCGGGTCGTCTCCTGGAAGGAGGCGGCCGACAGCCAGGACTCCGTCGCCAGCGAGGCCTTGGTGATACCCATCAGCTGCGGACGGCCGGAGGCGGGGTGACCGCCCTCGGTGACCACACGACGGTTCTCGGTCTCGAACTTCGACCGCTCGACCAGCTCGCCCGGCAGGAGCTCCGCGTCGCCGGACTCGATGATCGTCACGCGGCGCAGCATCTGCCGGATGATGATCTCGATGTGCTTGTCGTGGATCGACACGCCCTGCGAGTTGTAGACCTTCTGGACTTCGCCGACCAGGTGGACCTGGACCGCACGCTGACCGAGGATCCGGAGCACGTCGTGCGGGTTGGTGGCACCCACGGTGAGCTTCTGGCCGACCTCGACGTGGTCGCCCTCGCCCACGAGCAGACGGGCACGCTTCGAGATCGGGTAGGCCGTCTCGTCGGTGCCGTCGTCCGGGGTGACGACGATCTTCTTGGTCTTCTCGGTCTCCTCGATGCGGACGCGACCGGCCGCCTCGGAGATCGGGGCGACACCCTTCGGCTGCCGCGCCTCGAAGAGCTCGACGACACGGGGCAGACCCTGGGTGATGTCGTCACCGGCCACACCACCGGTGTGGAAGGTACGCATCGTCAGCTGGGTACCGGGCTCACCGATGGACTGGGCGGCGATGATGCCGACCGCCTCACCGATGTCGACCAGCTTGCCGGTGGCGAGCGAACGGCCGTAGCAGAACGCACAGGTGCCGACGGCGGACTCACAGGTCAGGACCGAACGGGTCTTGACCTCCTCGACGCCCGCGTTGACCAGGGCGTCGATGAGCACGTCACCCAGGTCGACGTTGGCCGGCGCGATGACCTTGCCGTCGACGACGACGTCCTCGGCGAGCATCCGCGCGTACACGGAGGTCTCGACGTCGTCCGTCTTCCGCAGGACACCGGCCTCGTCCTTGGCCGCGATCCGCAGCTTCAGACCGCGCTCGGTGCCACAGTCCTCCTCGCGGATGATCACGTCCTGCGAGACGTCCACCAGACGACGGGTCAGGTAACCCGAGTCGGCGGTACGCAGGGCGGTGTCGGCGAGACCCTTACGGGCACCGTGCGTCGAGATGAAGTACTCGAGGACGGAGAGGCCCTCGCGGAAGGACGCCTTGATGGGACGCGGGATGGTCTCGTTCTTCGCGTTCGACACCAGACCACGCATACCGGCGATCTGCCGCATCTGCATCATGTTTCCTCGGGCACCCGAGTCAACCATCATGAAGATGGGGTTCGTCTTGGGGAAGTTCGCGTTCATCGCCTCGGCGACCTCGTTGGTCGCCTTGGTCCAGATCGCGATGAGCTCCTGCGTGCGCTCTTCCTTGGTGATCAGACCGCGCTCGTACTGCTTCTGGACCTTCTCGTCCTGCGCCTCGTAGCCCTTGACGATCTCCTTCTTCGCCTCGGGAACGACGACGTCGGAGATGGCCACGGTGACGCCGGAACGGGTCGCCCAGTAGAAGCCCGCCGCCTTCAGGTTGTCGAGCGTCGCCGCCACGATGACCTTGGGGTAGCGCTCGGCGAGGTCGTTGACGATCTCGGAGAGCTGCTTCTTGCCGACGGAGTAGTCGACGAACGGGTAGTCCTCGGGCAGCAGCTCGTTGAAGAGCGCGCGGCCCAGCGAGGTCTTCAGACGGAACGAGTCACCCTGCTGCCACTCCGGCTCGCCCTCCTCGGCGACCGGGGGAACCCAGCCACGGGGAGCGACGGTGCCGACCGGGAAGCGGATCTCGATCTGCGACTGCAGCGCGAGCTCGCCGGCGTCGAACGCCATGATCGCCTCGGCCGTGGAGCCGAACGCGCGGCCCTCACCCTTGGTGTCACGGAGCTCGCCGTCGGTGGTGAGGAAGAACAGACCGAGGACCATGTCCTGGGTCGGCATCGTCACCGGACGGCCGTCGGCGGGCTTGAGGATGTTGTTCGAGGACAGCATCAGGATGCGGGCCTCGGCCTGCGCCTCCGCGGAGAGCGGCAGGTGGACGGCCATCTGGTCACCGTCGAAGTCCGCGTTGAACGCGGTGCAGACGAGCGGGTGGATCTGGATGGCCTTGCCCTCGACCAGCTGCGGCTCGAAGGCCTGGATGCCGAGGCGGTGCAGCGTGGGCGCACGGTTCAGCAGGACCGGGTGCTCGGCGATGACCTCTTCGAGGACGTCGTACACGACCGTGCGGCCGCGCTCGACCATCCGCTTGGCCGACTTGATGTTCTGCGCGTGGTTCAGGTCGACCAGGCGCTTCATCACGAACGGCTTGAAGAGCTCCAGGGCCATGGCCTTGGGCAGACCGCACTGGTGCAGCTTCAGCTGCGGACCGACGACGATGACGGAACGCGCCGAGTAGTCGACACGCTTGCCGAGCAGGTTCTGACGGAAACGACCCTGCTTGCCCTTCAGCATGTCGCTGAGGGACTTCAGCGGACGGTTGCCGGGGCCCGTCACCGGGCGACCGCGACGGCCGTTGTCGAAGAGGGCGTCGACCGCCTCCTGGAGCATCCGCTTCTCGTTGTTCACGATGATCTCGGGGGCACCGAGGTCGAGCAGACGCTTCAGACGGTTGTTGCGGTTGATCACACGGCGATACAGGTCGTTCAGGTCGGAGGTCGCGAAGCGGCCACCGTCCAGCTGCACCATCGGACGCAGGTCCGGCGGGATGACCGGGACGCAGTCGAGGACCATGCCCTTGGGGCTGTTCGCCGTCTGCAGGAACGCGGAGACGACCTTGAGGCGCTTGAGCGCACGGGTCTTCTTCTGGCCCTTGCCGGTACGGATGATCTCGCGGAGGCGCTCGGCCTCCTCCTCCAGGTCGAAGGACTCCAGGCGCTTCTGCAGCGCCGCGGCACCCATCGAACCGTCGAAGTACGTGCCGAAGCGGTCACGCAGCTCGCGGTAGAGGAGCTCGTCGCCCTCCAGGTCCTGGACCTTGAGGTTCTTGAAGCGCGACCAGACCTCGTCCAGACGGTCGATCTCGCGCTGCGCGCGGTCGCGCAGCTGCTTCATCTCGCGCTCGGCACCCTCGCGCACCTTGCGGCGCACGTCGGCCTTGGCGCCCTCGGCCTCCAGCTCGGCGAGGTCGTTCTCGAGCTTCTTGGCGCGGGCCTCCAGGTCGGAGTCGCGACGGTTCTCGATCTGCTGGCGCTCGACGGAGACGTGCGCCTCCAGGGAGGGCAGGTCACGCGTACGACGCTCATCGTCGACGTACGTGATCATGTACGCCGCGAAGTAGATGACCTTCTCCAGGTCCTTCGGGGCGAGGTCGAGCAGGTAGCCGAGGCGCGACGGAACGCCCTTGAAGTACCAGATGTGGGTGACGGGAGCGGCGAGCTCGATGTGGCCCATCCGCTCGCGGCGCACCTTGGCGCGGGTGACCTCGACGCCACACCGCTCACAGATGATGCCCTTGAAGCGGACGCGCTTGTACTTGCCGCAGTAGCACTCCCAGTCCCGGGTCGGACCGAAGATCTTCTCGCAGAAGAGTCCGTCCTTCTCGGGCTTGAGCGTGCGGTAGTTGATGGTCTCCGGCTTCTTGACCTCGCCGTGGCTCCACTGACGGATGTCGTCAGCGGTGGCCAGACCGATCCGGAGCTCGTCGAAGAAGTTGACGTCGAGCACTATGCGTCAATCCCTCTCAGGGTTGTAAGGCTTGGGGTCTGATACGGGGGTCCTGGGGCCGGCGGGGGGACCATCACTGATCCCCCGCGCCGGACTCCCGTCAGACCTCTTCGACGCTGCTCGGCTCGCGCCGGGACAGGTCGATGCCGAGCTCCTCCGCTGCGCGGAAGACGTCCTCGTCGGTGTCGCGCATCTCGATGGACATGCCGTCCGAGGACAGCACCTCCACGTTGAGGCACAGGGACTGCATCTCCTTGATGAGGACCTTGAAGGACTCGGGGATGCCGGGCTCAGGGATGTTCTCGCCCTTGACGATGGCCTCGTAGACCTTCACGCGGCCGGTCACGTCGTCGGACTTGATCGTCAGCAGCTCCTGGAGGGCGTACGCGGCGCCGTATGCCTCCAGCGCCCACACCTCCATCTCACCGAAGCGCTGGCCACCGAACTGGGCCTTACCACCCAGCGGCTGCTGGGTGATCATCGAGTACGGGCCGGTCGAGCGGGCGTGCAGCTTGTCGTCGACCAGGTGGTGGAGCTTGAGGATGTACATGTACCCGACGGAGATCGGGTCCGGGAACGGCTCGCCGGAGCGGCCGTCGAACAGCCTCGCCTTACCGGTCGGGAGCACCATGCGCTCGCCGTCGCGGTTCGGGATGGTGTGCTGGAGCAGACCCGCGAGCTCGTCCTCACGCGCACCGTCGAAGACCGGGGTGGCGACGTTGGTGCCGGGGGCGACCTGGTCGGCGCCGATCGCCTGGAGGCGCTGCGCCCACTCGTCCGCGAGACCGGAGACGTCCCAGCCGCGGCTGGCGAGCCAGCCGAGGTGGATCTCCAGGACCTGTCCCGGGTTCATTCGGGACGGGACACCCAGCGGGTTGAGGATGATGTCGACCGGGGTTCCGTCCTCGAGGAACGGCATGTCCTCGATCGGAAGGATCTTCGAGATGACACCCTTGTTGCCGTGACGGCCGGCGAGCTTGTCACCGTCGGTGATCTTGCGCTTCTGGGCGACGTAGACGCGAACCAGCTGGTTCACGCCCGGGGGAAGCTCGTCGCCCTCCTCGCGGTCGAAGACGCGGACGCCGATGATCTTGCCGATCTCGCCGTGCGGCACCTTCAGCGAGGTGTCACGGACCTCACGGGCCTTCTCGCCGAAGATCGCGCGGAGCAGGCGCTCCTCCGGGGTCAGCTCGGTCTCGCCCTTCGGGGTGACCTTGCCGACCAGGATGTCGCCGGCGACGACCTCGGCACCGATGCGGATGATGCCGCGCTCGTCGAGGTCGGCGAGGACCTCCTCGGAGACGTTCGGGATGTCCCGGGTGATCTCCTCGGGGCCGAGCTTGGTGTCACGGGCGTCGACCTCGTGCTCCTCGATGTGGATCGAGGAGAGGACGTCGTCCTGCACGAGGCGCTGCGACAGGATGATCGCGTCCTCGTAGTTGTGGCCCTCCCACGGCATGAACGCCACGAGCAGGTTCTTGCCGAGCGCCATCTCGCCGTCTTCGGTGGCGGGACCGTCGGCGAGGACCTGGCCCTCGATGACGCGGTCGCCCTCGTCCACGACGACCTTCTGGTTCACAGAGGTGCCCTGGTTGGAGCGGGAGAACTTGTGCAGGCGGTACGTGATGTACGTGCCGTCGTCGTTGGCGACCGTGATGTAGTCGGCCGACAGCTCCTGGACGACACCGTCCTTCTCGGCCTTGAGCACGTCGCCGGCGTCGGTGGCGCAGCGGTACTCCATGCCGGTGCCGACGAGCGGGGCCTCCGACTTAATCAGCGGGACGGCCTGACGCATCATGTTCGCGCCCATGAGGGCACGGTTGGCGTCGTCGTGCTCGAGGAACGGGATCATGGCGGTCGCGACCGACACCATCTGGCGCGGCGAGACGTCCATGTAGTCCACGTCCGACGGCTCGACGTAGTCGACCTCGCCGCCACGCTTGCGGACCAGGACGCGGTTCTCGGAGAAGCGGAGGTCGTCGTCGAGCGCGGCGTTGGCCTGCGCGATGACGAAGCGGTCCTCCTCGTCGGCGGTGACGTAGTCGACCTCGTCGGTGACCTGGCCGTCGACGACCTTGCGGTACGGCGTCTCGATGAAGCCGAACGCGTTGACGCGGCCGTACGAGGCGAGCGAACCGATCAGACCGATGTTCGGGCCTTCGGGGGTCTCGATCGGGCACATGCGTCCGTAGTGGGACGGGTGCACGTCTCGGACCTCGAAGCCGGCCCGCTCACGGGAGAGACCACCAGGGCCCAGCGCCGAGAGACGACGCTTGTGCGTCAGACCCGACAGCGGGTTGTTCTGGTCCATGAACTGGGACAGCTGGCTGGTGCCGAAGAACTCCTTGATGGAGGCGACGACCGGCCGGATGTTGATCAGGGTCTGCGGCGTGATCGCCTCGACGTCCTGGGTCGTCATCCGCTCGCGGACGACGCGCTCCATACGAGCCAGACCCGTGCGGACCTGGTTCTGGATGAGCTCGCCGACGTTGCGCAGACGACGGTTGCCGAAGTGGTCGATGTCGTCGGTCTCGACGACGATCTCGTTGCCGTTCTCGCCGATCGTCTCGGTCTCGCCCGCGTGGAGCTTCACCAGGTACTTGATCGTGGCGATGATGTCGTCGGTGGTGAGGACACCGGCGTCCAGCGGCTCGTCGGCGCCGAGCTTCTTGTTCACCTTGTAGCGGCCGACCTTCGCGAGGTCGTAGCGCTTCGGGTTGAAGTAGAGGTTCTCGAGCAGCGTCTGAGCGGCCTCACGGGTCGGCGGCTCGCCCGGGCGGAGCTTGCGGTAGATGTCGAGCAGCGCGTCGTCCTGGCCCTGGGTGTGGTCCTTCTCCAGGGTGGCGCGCATGGACTCGTACTCGCCGAACTCCTGCAGGATCTGCTCGGTGGTCCAGCCGAGGGCCTTCAGGAGGACGGTGACGGACTGCTTGCGCTTGCGGTCGATGCGGACACCGACGAGGTCGCGCTTGTCGATCTCCATCTCCAGCCAGGCACCCCGGGACGGGATGATCTTGGCGGAGAAGATGTCCTTGTCGGACGTCTTGTCGATCGACGAGTCGAAGTAGACACCCGGCGAACGGACCAGCTGCGACACCACGACGCGCTCGGTGCCGTTGATGACGAAGGTGCCCTTGTTGGTCATGAGCGGGAAGTCGCCCATGAAGACCGTCTGGGACTTGATCTCGCCGGTCTCGTTGTTGGTGAACTCGGCGGTGACGAAGAGCGGGGCGCCGTACGTGAAGTCACGGTCCTTGCACTCGTCGATCGAGTTCTTCGGCGGCTCGAAGCGGTGGTCGCGGAAGGTCAGCGACATCGACCCGGAGAAGTCCTCGATCGGGGAGATCTCCTCGAAGATCTCCTCCAGGCCGGACTTCGTGGGGACGTCCTGTCCCGACTCAAGGGCAGCCTCGACGCGAGCCTTCCAGGCGGCGTTGCCGAGCAGCCAGTCAAAGCTCTCGGTCTGCAGCGCGAGGAGGTTCGGAACCTCGAGGGGCTCCTTGATCTTTGCAAAGGAGATGCGCAGCGGGGCGGTGCTTGCGCCGTTGTTCGTATTGGTCGAGGCGTTGCGCGAGGCGGCCAAGAGGGGGTCCTTCCGAGGGCTCGGACTCACTACGCGCGTACCGGTCCCCAGCAACACTTCACGGCAGACTTTTCCTGAGATGACCGAAAGGCCAGGTCAGACGGGGTCGGTCCACGAAGTTGATGCGAAGGTATGCCCCTGGTGACGGGCAGGGGGCAGCTAACAGGCAGCGCAAAGGGTCAGTGTAGCCACTTGGCTCACTGATGTCCAGGGCGACTTCTTCGCGACCCTCGTTGCTCTCAACTCCGCGCTACTCGCGCCGTGCGGCGCACCTCGATACTGCCCGTTCGGTCGTCGATCCATGCCTCGGAAACGGATCGTTGTGACGACGCGTCCTGAGAATTGCGCGCTGCGTGCGGTTCGTCAAGGCCCCCCGGTGTACGGGGCGCACGGCGAAGATCACCATACTCCGCTTCCGGCGGCCCTCGGGACCCCCGCCACGCCCGTTCCGGGAACGCCGAAAGGCGACCACCCAGATGGATGATCGCCTCTCGGTGCCTCCGCGTTACACGGGGGCAGGAGTCAGCTCAGCGAGCCGAAACGGTCTTACTTGACCGTGACGGAGGCGCCGGCGGCCTTGAGGGACTCGGCAGCCTTCTCGGCGGCCTCCTTCGCGACCTTCTCGAGGACCGGCTTCGGGGTGCCGTCGACGAGGTCCTTGGCCTCCTTGAGGCCCAGGGAGGTGAGCTCGCGCACGACCTTGATGACCTGGATCTTCTTGTCGCCGGCACCCTCGAGGATGACGTCGAACTCGTCCTGCTCCTCGGCGGCGGCGCCACCCTCGCCGCCACCAACGGCAGCCGGACCGGCAACGGCGACGGCCGCGGCGGCGGTGACGTCGAACTTCTCCTCGAAGGCCTTCACGAACTCGGAGAGCTCGATGAGGGTCATCTCCTCGAACTGGGCGAGGAGGTCGTCCTGAGAGAGCTTCGCCATGATGGGCGATCCTTCCACTAATTCGGCAGGTGCCGATGTGTCTATAGAGGCGGGCGTAACGGCCCGCTACGACCCGCGCACTACGCGGCGCGGATCAATGCGCGAGCCGAATTACTCGGCACCGCCCTGCTCGGCGAGCTTGACGCGAAGCGCTTCCGCGGTGCGGACGAACTTCGACGGCAGCGCCTGGAAGAGCGAGGCAGCCTGAGACTGCTTGCCCTTGAAGGCACCGGCCAGCTTGCTGAGCAGAACCTCGCGGGACTCGAGGTCCGCAAGCTTCTTGATGTCGTCGGCGGAGAGAGCCTTACCGTCAAGGACACCGGCCTTGATGATGAGGTTCGGGTTCTCCTTGGCGAAGTCACGCAGGGCCTTCGCCGACTCCACCGGGTCACCGGTGACGAAGGCGACCGCGGTCGGACCAGCGAAGTGCTCGTCCAGTGCGGTGATCCCGGCCTCGTTGGCCGCAATCTTGGTCAGCGTGTTCTTCACCACGGCGTACTGGGCGTTCTCACCGAGAGAGCGACGCAGCGTCTTGAGCTGCGCGACGGTGAGACCCCGGTACTCGGTCAGCACGGCGGCGTTGGAGCTCTGGAACGCGTCCTTGAGCTCGGCCACCGATGCAGCCTTGTTGGGCGTCGGCATAGTGCGTCAGCCTCCTTCCGGGTGATGAGGACCGCTCAGAAGGAGGCTGGACAAAACAAAACGCCCCGGGCGCAGGCGCACGGGGCTGAGCTCGACCGGACGGTAAAGTCCGGGAACACTTCCACAGTCACCTGCGCGGGTCGTCCGTTGTCAGCGGATCCTTCGGCCACCGCACCCGGTAGGGGCACAGCAACGACCAGCGGTCTTTGGCTTCTGTGGAAGCGTACGTGACGGGGTCGGCTTCGGGCAAATCAGCCCTCGTCGGTGTTCTTCCCGAAGTCCTTCATCATCTCGAAGAGGTCCACGGTGTCCTTGGCCGACGGGGCCTGGACGGCGGCCTCGGTGCCGTAGTCGGTGTAGTCGGCCCGCATCCGCATCGTGCCCTGGGCCATGGTCATGCCGATGTCCATGCGCGCCGGGTAGCCGTCCTCGGTGACCCAGAGCTCGGTGTCGTAGCCCTTGAGACCCGTCTTCTTCACGTTGGCGATGAGCTTGTCGTGGTCCTCCTTGGAGAGGAGCTTCGACGACTCGTTGGCCTTGAGCATCTGCTCGAAGGTGAGCGTGCCCTTGTAGTGCTGGGTCTCCATGCCGTTGATCTTCTCGGCACCGACGTGCTTCAGGTCCGGGGAGTCCAGGAGCAGGGCGAGCTGCTGGGCCGGGTCCTGGTTCATGTTGTCCAGGCCGCCGGTCAGCTGCTTCTGCAGCGCCTTGTCGCCGGAGGCGTCGGCCGCGGCCTTCATGTCGAGCTTCATCCAGCGCTTGCCGTCCATCTCGGCGGCCTGCTTGGCACCCATGTCCATGTACATGACCTGGTCGAGCATGATCATGCGCATCTGCTCGGGCCCGCTCGACGCGCCGGCGGAGAGCATGGAGCCCTTCATGGTGATGTCCATCACCGCCGGGTCCCAGCCCTGGACGCCGCTCATCTCGATCGTGCCGGACTCGGCGCCGAGTCCGTCCATGGTCATGGTCATCTTGACCTTGGCGGCCTTGGCGGCCGAGGTCTTCTCGTACGCGGCCTGGATGACCTTCGTGACGTCGCCGTGGCTCTGCGCCTTCGGTTCGGCGCCCCCGGCCTTCGCGTCACCGTCCTGACAGCCCGCGACCCCCGTGACGACGGCCGCGGCCGTCAGGGCGATGCCCGCGCGCTTCCATGCGGACGTGCTCATGAGTCCCCACCCCCTGCTTCATGGCTTTGCGGTCCCTCGAACCGTAACAAGAAGCCGGCCCCGCTCCTCCGGAGAGGTGCGGGGCCGGCTTGACCACTCAGTGAACCGGTGAGGTTCAGACCGCGGCCGGGTCCTCCTCGACGAGGAGGTTGCGGGTGCGGTTGGCGTCCAGCGGGATGCCGGGGCCCATCGTCGTGGTGATGGTCGCCTTCTTGATGTAGCGACCCTTCGCGGCGGACGGCTTCAGACGGAGGATCTCCTCCAGAGCCGCGGCGTAGTTCTCGACCAGCTTCGTCTCGTCGAAGGAGACCTTGCCGATGATGAAGTGCAGGTTCGAGTGCTTGTCGACGCGGAACTCGATCTTGCCGCCCTTGATGTCGTTGACAGCCTTCGCGACATCGGGGGTGACGGTGCCGACCTTGGGGTTCGGCATGAGACCACGCGGGCCGAGGACGCGGCCGAGGCGGCCGACCTTGCCCATGAGGTCCGGGGTGGCCACCACGGCGTCGAACTCGTTCAGGCGGTTGCCCTTGGAGATCTCGTCGATGAGCTCGTCGGAGCCGACGATGTCGGCGCCCGCGGCGATCGCGGCCTCGGCACGGTCACCGGTCGCGAAGACCAGGACCCGGGCGGTCTTACCGGTGCCGTGCGGAAGGTTCACGGTGCCACGGACCATCTGGTCGGCCTTGCGCGGGTCGACGCCCAGGCGGAAGGCGACCTCGACGGTGCCGTCGAACTTCGTGGTGGCGGTGTCCTTGGCGAGACGGACGGCCTCGAGGGGCGCGTAGTTCCGCTCGCGGTCGACCTTGGCGTCCGCGGAGCGGAGAGCCTTGCTGCGCTTCACTGCTTCTCCTGTGCAGTTACACCATGCGGCTGTCGCCGCCTGGCAGGTATGGAGTCGTGGTGCGGGCCGGCGCTGGCCCTACCACTAGGTCACGAGGGGGGTGATCAGCCCTCGACCGTGATGCCCATGGAACGGGCGGTGCCGGCGATGATCTTGGACGCGGCGTCCAGGTCATTGGCGTTGAGGTCGGGGAGCTTGACCGTGGCGATCTCGCGGACCTGGGCGGCCGTGAGCTTGGCGACCTTGGTCTTGTGCGGCTCGCCGGAGCCCTTCTCCACACCCGCGGCCTTGAGGATCAGCTTGGCGGCCGGCGGAGTCTTGGTGATGAAGGTGAAGGTGCGGTCTTCGTAGACCGTGATCTCCACCGGCACGACCATGCCACGCTGCGACTCGGTCGCGGCGTTGTAGGCCTTGCAGAACTCCATGATGTTGACGCCGTGCTGACCCAGCGCGGGGCCGACCGGCGGGGCCGGGTTGGCCGCACCGGCGTTGATCTGGAGCTTGATAAGCCCCGTGACCTTCTTCTTCTTGGGAGGCATTGCTCTCTCCGGGTCCTAGTGAGAGTGTTCAGCCCGCCATCCGGTCATCCGGATGGAGGCATACCGCACAACGATAACGGGTATAGTCGCGCGGCCAAAAACCGAGCAGGTCAGAGCGGCTGCGAGAGCCACTCTGACCTGGTCGGAAGACGGTGAGATCAGTTCTTCTGGATCTGGTCGAAGCTGAGCTCGACCGGGGTCTCGCGACCGAAGATCTCGACGAGGCCCTTGACCTTCTTCGAGTCCGGGTTGATCTCGTTGATCGTGGCCTGGAGGGTCGCGAACGGGCCGTCGGTGACGGTGACCGAGTCGCCGACCTCGAAGTCCAGGACCTGGACCTCCAGCTTGCGGGCCGGAGCCGGCTTGCCCTCGGCCTCGGCGGCCTCGCGGGCGGCCTTCTCCTCGGCCTCCGGGGCGAGCATCTTGACGATCTCGTCCAGGGTCAGCGGGTACGGGTCGTAGGCGTTGCCCACGAAGCCGGTGACGCCGGGGGTGTTGCGGACGACGCCCCAGGACTCGTTCGTCAGGTCCATGCGGACGAGGACGTAGCCGGGAAGCTTGTTCTGCTTGACGTTCTTCCGCTCGCCGCCCTTGATCTGGACGATCTCTTCCTCGGGGACCTCGGCCTGGTAGATGAAGTCCTCGACGTTGAGCGAGACGGCACGCTGCTCCAGGTTGGCCTTCACGCGCTTCTCGTAGCCCGCGTAGGTGTGGATGACGTACCACTCGCCGGGGAGGGTGCGGAGCTCCTCGCGGAGCGCGGCGACCGGGTCGACCGGGGCGGCCGGCTCGGCCTCCTCCTCGGTCTCTTCCTCGGCGTCCTCGACCTCGGCCTCGACGGCGTCGTCCTCGTCAGCCTCGTCGGACTCGTCCTCGTCGCTCTCGTCGACCTCGACGTCCTCGTCCGCCGCGTCCTCAGCAGCGTCGACCTCGACGTCCTCGACGTCCTCGTCGGCGGCCTCGACGATGTCCAGCTCGTCCTCGACGGACTCGGACTCGAAGGCGTCGTTCAGGTTCGCGTCAGACACGGTGGCTGCTTCTTCCTGCGATACAGATGGGGTGGAACAAAAAGTCAGCCGAAGACGTACTTGACTGCTTCCTGGAAGCCATAGTCAATCACGGTGACAAGGCCGATCATGATGACGACGAAGACAATCACCACGGTGGTGTACGTCGACAGCTGGCTGCGCGTGGGCCAGACGACCTTGCGGAGCTCGGCGATGATCTGGCGGTAGAAGAGCGCGAGACGGCCCAGGGGGCCCTTCTTTCCACGCTTCCCGCCCTTGCGGGACTTCTTCTTCGACTCTGCGGACTCGTCGGCATCAGGCATGTCGATGGAGCCTACGGCGTCCGTCACGATCTCTCACCTGATTCCGGGTCGGCCGTGCCGCGCCCGGGTGGAGCCGCACGGCGGTGCAATGAAGTACGTACATGCGCACAACACCTGGCGGTGTGTGTAGCAGGGCCGGAGGGACTTGAACCCCCAACCGCCGGTTTTGGAGACCGGTGCTCTACCAATTGAGCTACGACCCTTTGTCGGTGTCCCCCAACCTACCGCATCGTGAGACGCGGTCGTTGCGGACCAACGAGCAGTGAGCATACGTGGTCATGGGCCCCTACGTCGAACAGAAGGCGCGCCGACCTGCCGCCGGACGCGCGTACGACCGGGAATGACCGTTCCTGTCCGGTCAGTGAAACCTGTGTGCCGGGCCTCGACGCGGTCTGGGACGATGGCCCGTATGAGCGCTGCTACCCCTCCCACCGAGCGTCGGGTCTCCGCCCGGATCGGTGCGATCTCCGAGTCCGCCACCCTCGCCGTCGACGCCAAGGCCAAGGCCCTCAAGGCCGCCGGCCGCCCGGTGATCGGTTTCGGCGCGGGTGAGCCCGACTTCCCGACGCCGGACTACATCGTCGAGGCGGCCGTCGAGGCCTGCAAGAACCCCAAGTTCCACCGCTACACGCCGGCCGGCGGCCTGCCCGAGCTGAAGGCCGCGATCGCCGCCAAGACACTGCGCGACTCCGGTTACGAGGTCGACGCCTCCCAGGTCCTGGTGACCAACGGCGGCAAGCAGGCGATCTACGAGGCCTTCGCGGCGATCCTCGACCCGGGCGACGAGGTCATCGTCCCGGCGCCGTACTGGACGACGTACCCCGAGTCGATCCGTCTCGCGGGCGGTGTCCCGGTGGAGGTCGTGGCCGACGAGACCACCGGCTACCGGGTCTCGGTGGAGCAGCTGGAGGCGGCGCGCACGGAGAAGACCAAGGTCGTCCTCTTCGTCTCCCCCTCGAACCCGACCGGCGCGGTCTACAGCGAGGCGGAGACCGAGGCGATCGGCCGCTGGGCCGTCGAGCACGGCCTGTGGGTCCTGACGGACGAGATCTACGAGCACCTGGTCTACGGCGGCGCGTCCGCGGCCTCCCTGCCGGCGGTCCTGCCGGAGCTGCGCGACAAGTGCATCGTGGTCAACGGCGTCGCCAAGACGTACGCGATGACGGGCTGGCGCGTGGGCTGGATCATCGGCCCGAAGGACGTCGTGAAGGCCGCGACCAACCTGCAGTCGCACGCCACCTCCAACGTCTCCAACGTGGCGCAGGTCGCCGCGCTCGCCGCCGTGTCGGGCAACCTGGACGCGGTCGCGGAGATGGGCAAGGCCTTCGACCGCCGGCGCCAGACGATCGTGCGGATGCTCAACGAGATCGACGGCGTGTTCTGCCCGACCCCGGAGGGCGCGTTCTACGTGTACCCGTCGGTGAAGGGGCTGCTCGGCAAGGAGATCCGCGGCAAGCGCCCGCAGACCTCGGTCGAGCTGGCCGCCCTGATCCTGGACGAGGCCGAGGTCGCGGTCGTCCCGGGCGAGGCCTTCGGCACCCCGGGCTACCTGCGCCTGTCGTACGCCCTGGGCGACGAGGACCTGGTGGAGGGCGTGTCCCGGATGCAGAAGCTCCTGGCCGAGGCGCGCGACTGATCCTCTTGAGGTGCGGGCCCCGGTTCTTCGGAACCGGGGCCCGTTTCTGCGTTCTAGCAAGGTCCCGATCGGGGAAACGGACTGTATTCGTCCATTCGGGTGCGGCAGGATCGGCCAATGGAGCATGTACGCGATCTCACCCTGCTGCCCAAGGCCCATCTGCACCTGCACTTCACCGGTTCGATGCGGCCCACGACGCTCATCGAGCTGGCCGACAAGTACGGCGTGCACCTCCCGGAGGCGCTGAGCAGCGGTACGCCTCCCAAGCTGCGGGCGACCGACGAGCGCGGCTGGTTCCGCTTCCAGCGGCTCTACGACATCGCCCGCTCCTGCCTGCGCGAGCCGGAGGACATCCGGCGGCTGGTGCGCGAGGCGGCGCAGGAGGACGTGCGGGACGGCTCCGGCTGGCTGGAGATCCAGGTCGACCCCACCTCGTACGCCCCGCACCTGGGCGGCCTGATCCCGGCCCTGGAGATCATCCTGGACGCGGTGGACGGGGCCTCCCGGGAGACCGGGCTCGGGATGCGGGTGCTCGTCGCGGCGAACCGGATGAAGCACCCCCTGGAGGCGCGGACCCTGGCCCGGCTCGCGGTGCGGTTCGCGGACCGGGGCGTGGTCGGTTTCGGGCTCTCCAACGACGAGCGGCGGGGCATGGCCCGGGACTTCGACCGGGCCTTCGCGATCGCGCGGGACGGCGGCCTCCTCGCGGCCCCGCACGGCGGCGAGCTGACGGGTCCCGCGTCCGTACGGGACTGCCTGGACGACCTGCGGGCGGCGCGGGTCGGCCACGGGGTGCGGGCGGCGGAGGACCCGAGGCTGCTGCGGCGGCTCGCCGAGAAGGGCGTGACCTGCGAGGTCTGCCCGGCGTCGAACGTCGCGCTCGGGGTGTACGAGAAGCACGAGGACGTGCCGCTGCGGACCCTCTTCGAGGCCGGGGTGCCGATGGCGCTCGGCGCGGACGACCCGCTGCTCTTCGGCTCGCGGCTCGCGGCGCAGTACGAGATCGCCCGACGGCACCACGGGTTCACGGACGCCGAGCTGGCGGAGCTGGCCCGGCAGTCGGTGCGGGGCTCGGCGGCTCCCGAGGACGTCCGGGCGAAGCTGCTCGCGGGGATCGACGACTGGCTCGCTAGCTGATCCCCCGGAGCAGGGTGCGGGCGAGCGAGCGCGCGAAGTCGTCGAGGGAGTCCGGCGGCCTGCGGTCCGGGCTCATCTCCCAGGCGAAGGAGCGCTGCACGCAGGCCCCGAGCAGCAGGGAGGCGGCGGCCACCGGGTCGGCGTCGGGGCTGATGCGGCCGTGCCGCTGCTCGGCGCGCAGATAGGCGGCGAGGCCCTCGATGGGCTTGTGGGGGCCCATGCCGTAGGTGCGCATGGCCTCCTCGTGGCGCCGCTTGAGCTGCGGTTCCGCGTAGAGGGAGGCGACGACCGGGAAGGTCTGCTCGTAGAAGAGCGCGGCCTGCCGGGCGACCTCGGTGAGGTTCTCCTCGACGGTGCGGCCGCCGGGGTCGGCGGCGAGCGTGCCGAGGAGGCCTCCGAGCTGGGGCAGGCGCTCGTTCAGGACGGTCAGGAAGAGCTCTTCCTTGCTGCTGAAGTACTTGTAGAGCGCGGCTTCCGAGCAGCCGGCCGCCTTGGCGATCTCCTTGGTGGTGGTGCGGGCGAGCCCCGCCGTCCGCATGAGGTCGCGGGCGGCGTCGACGATCCGGGTCCGGGTCGGCCTCTGTTCCATGCATCCTCCAGCCACGCTTGACGTCTGAGTGAGTATCCACTCACCCTGGGGGTGAGTGAACACTTACCCACCCCGGGAGGGTGCGACATGAAGCTCACAGTCTTCGGTGCGACCGGTGGCATCGGCCAGGAGATCGTCCGGCAGGCCCTGGCCTCGGGCCACGAGGTGACGGCGGTGGTCCGGGACCCCGCACGGCTCACGGCGACGGGCTCCCGCCTGACGGTCCGACGGGCCGACCTGTCCGACCCCGAGGCCCTGCGCGGGGCGGTCGCGGGCCGGGACGCGGTGCTCTCGGGCCTCGGGGCCCGCACCCGGGCGGACGCGGGCGTGGCCGCCCGGCTGACCCGCTCGGTGCTCGCGGCGATGGAGGCCGAGAGGACGCGCCGGCTCCTGGTGGTCAGCGCGGCCCCGCTGGGCCCGGTCCCGGACGGCCAGGCCCTCGTCGACAAGGCCATGCTGACGATCATCAACAACGTCCTGAAGGACGTCTACGCCGACCTGCGGGTCATGGAGTCGGACCTCGCCGCGAGCAGCGCCGACTGGACGGCCGTACGCCCGCCCAAGCTGACGAACGGGCCGGGCACCGGCCGCTACCGCAAGGTCGTCGGCGGCACCCCGCCCCGGGGCCGCTCCCTGGCCCGCGCGGACGTGGCGCACGCGATGCTGGCGATGATCGACGACCCCGCGACGGTCGGGCAGGGCGTCGGCGTCGCGTACTAGAGCTCCGCGCCCTAGAGCTCCACGCCCACCGTCACGGGCTCGTTGACGAGAGTGACCCCGAAGGCCTCGTGCACCCCTGCGACGACCTCGCGGGCGAGGGCGAGGAGGTCCTCGGTGGTCGCCTCGCCGCGGTTGGTGAGGGCGAGCGTGTGCTTGGTGGAGATCCGGGCGGGCCCGGAGCCGTACCCCTTGGTGAAGCCCGCCTTGTCGATCAGCCAGGCCGCCGAGGTCTTGGTGAAGGAGGTGCCCACGGGGAACGCCGGCGCCTGGGCCCCGGGGCCGAGGCGCTCGGCCACGCGGGCCCGGAAGGCCTCGAATTCCTCGTTCGTGAGGATCGGGTTGGTGAAGAAGGATCCGGCGGACCAGGTGTCGTGGTCCTCGGGGTCCAGGACCATGCCCTTGCTCGCGCGCAGCTTCAGGACGGTCTCGCGGGCGTGGGCGAGCGGCACCCGGTCGCCCATCTCGACGCCGAGGGCGCGGGCGGTCTGCTCGTAGGCGATCGGGGCGGACATGCCGCCGGCGTCCTCCAGCTCGAAACGGACGCGCAGCACGACGTAGGTGTCCGGCAGCTTCTTGAAGAGGCTGTGCCGGTACGAGAAGTCGCACTGCTCGTTCGTCAGCGTGACGACCTGGTGGTCGTCCCTGTCGTACGCCACGACCTCGGTGATCGTGGCGGAGACGTCCTGTCCGTACGCGCCGACGTTCTGGATGGGGGTCGCGCCGACCGAGCCGGGGATGCCGGCCAGGCACTCGATCCCGGCGAGTCCGGCTTCGACGGTCCGGGCGACGACGTCGGTCCAGACCTCACCGGCGGCGACCTCGAGCCGAGTCCCGTCGAGGGTGAAGCCGGTGGTGGCGATGCGCAGCGCGGTGCCGTCGAAGCCCTTGTCCCCGATGACCAGGTTGGACCCGCCGCCGATGATCAGCAGCGGGGACCCGGTGACCTCGGCCTCGCGGATCGCGGTGATGACCTCGTCGTCGGTGGTGGCGGTGACGAGCCGGGTGGCGGGGCCGCCGAGCCGGAAGGTGGTCAGGGGCGCGAGGGGGGCGTCGTTGAGGAGCTGCACGGGCTCAAGAGTACGTTCCGCTCGCGGGAGGAAGGTTCCCTCCCGCGAGCGGAACATCGGCCGTCAGGCGAGGCGGACCACGGCCCGGCTCATGCCGAGCACCTTCTGCCCGGCGCTCGTGGCCGTGATGTCGACCCGCACCTGCTGGTCGTCCAGCTTGGCGGCGACCTTGGCGGAGACCTCGATCAGGGCACCGGACTCGTCGTTGGGGACGACGACCGGCTTGGTGAAGCGGACGCCGTACTCGACCACGGCGGCGGGGTCGCCGGCCCAGTCGGTGACGACGCGGATCGCCTCGGCCATGGTGAACATGCCGTGGGCGATGACGTCCGGGAGGCCGACCTCGACCGCGAACTTCTCGTTCCAGTGGATCGGATTGAAGTCACCGGAGGCGCCGGCGTACCGCACGAGCGTGGCGCGGGTCACGGGGAAGGTCTGGGCGGGCAGCTCGGTGCCGACCTCGACCTCGTCGTAGGCGATCTTCGCGGTCATGGTCAGGCCCCCTCGGGTGCGCGGGAGACGAGCTTGGTCCAGGCGGTGACGACGTGCTCGCCGGAGGCGTCGTGGACCTCGCCGCGGATGTCCAGGATGTCGTTGCCGGCGAGGGACTTGATCGCCTCGATGGTGGAGGTGACCGAGAGCCGGTCCCCGGCGCGTACGGGCCGGGTGTAGGCGAATTTCTGGTCGCCGTGGACGACGCGGCTGTAGTCGAGGCCCAGCTGCGGGTCCTCGATGACGGCGCCGGCCGCCTTGAACGTGATGGCGAACACGAAAGTGGGCGGGGCGATCACATCGGAATGTCCGAGCGCCTTGGCCGCCTCGGTGTCGGTGTACGCGGGATTGGCGTCACCGATCGCCTCGGCGAACTCACGGATCTTCTCGCGGCCGACCTCGTAGGGCGCGGTGGGCGGATAGGTCCGGCCCACGAAGGACTGGTCGAGCGCCATGGACTCGATACCTCCTGGATTTGTTGCCGATGTTGCCGGTGATGCCGATAAACGACACGAGGCCGCCCCCGGGTGGGGACGGCCTCGTGTACGAGCCTGATTAGCGCGTCTCGCGGTGCGCCGTGTGCGAGTTGCAGCGGGGGCAGTGCTTCTTCATCTCAAGACGGTCCGGGTTGTTACGCCGGTTCTTCTTGGTGATGTAGTTCCGCTCCTTGCACTCCACGCAGGCCAGCGTGATCTTCGGGCGGACGTCGGTGGCAGCCACGTGAGTGCTCCTTGACGGACGGATAGACGGATGAACGCATAGAAGAGTAGCCGATCGCAGGACCGACCCCACAATCGGCTACTGTCTGTAGCGGTGACCGGACTTGAACCGGTGACACAGCGATTATGAGCCGCTTGCTCTACCGACTGAGCTACACCGCTTTGATGATCCGGACCCCGCCCGAAGGCGGGATCCCTCTCACCAGAGCCCCAATACGGAATCGAACCGTAGACCTTCTCCTTACCATGGAGACGCTCTACCGACTGAGCTATTGGGGCGAGCGAGGAAGACATTACACGGTCTCCGGCCCATCGCCCAAATCCGTTTCCCCGGGGCCTCCCGACAGCCCTCACCAGGCGTCCCGTACGCCACTCGTGGCCTCATCGGTACGACTATTGCGCTCCTCCTCGAAGGTCGCTCCGGGCGCCCCTAGGCTCGGCCCCACGCTGCGTGATCTTGATCTTGAGGAGTCTTGAGGAGCCCGATGTCAGCCGACAGCAAGCAGCCCCAGCCGCCCGAGGACGGGGCCGCCACCACCGCCGACTCGACCTCGCTCCTGCTCTCCCACGCGCGGCTCACCGACGGACGGACCGTGGACGTACGGCTCGTCGGCGGGCGGATCGAGGCCGTCGGCACCGCGGGCAGCCTCACCACCGTGGGCGCCCGCGTCGACCTCGCCGGCTACCTCCTGCTGCCCGCCGCCGCCGAACCCCACGCCCACGCCGACACCGCGCTCTCCGCCGACACCCCCGGCCCCGTCTCGTACGCCCCCGAGGAGGTGCAGCGGCGGGCCACCGAGGCCGCGCTGCTCCAGCTCGGCCACGGCGCGACGGCGCTCCGCGCGCACGTGCGCATCGGCGACGTCCACGGGCTCGGCCCGCTCGAAGCGGTGCTGCAGGCCCGGCGCTCGCTGCGCGGCCTCGCCGACCTGACGGCCGTCGCCGTGCCCCGGCTGCTCACGGGCGTCGCGGGGGCGGACGGGCTCGCGATGCTGCGGGACGCGGTGAAGATGGGCGCCGGGGTGGTCGGCGGCTGCCCCGACCTCGACCCGGACCCGGCCGGATACACGGAGGCCGTCCTCGACGTCGCGGCCGAGCACGGCGTCCCGGTCGACCTGCACACCGACGGGGACGACCCGGCCCGCCTCGCCCGGCTCGCGGCGATGGCCGGCGGACTGCGGCCCGGGGTCACGATCGGACCGTGCGCCGGGCTCGCCCGGCTCCCCTCCGACGCGGCGAGCCGGACGGCGGACCGGCTGGCGGCGGCCGGGGTGACGGTGGTCTGCCTGCCCCAGGGCGGCTGCGGGGGCACGGAACTGCGCGGAGCGGCGCCGGTGCGGCTGCTGCGGGCGGCCGGGGTGCGGGTCACGGCGGGCAGCGGGGCGCTGCGGGACGTGGCGAACCCGGTGGGGCGCGGGGACCCGCTGGAGGCGGCCTACCTGCTGGCCTCGCTCGGCGGGCTGCCGCCCCAGGAGGCGTACGGGACGGTGAGCGCGCAGGCGCGGGAGGCGATGGGCCTGCCGGAGGTGCGGGTGGAGGCCGGCTTCCCGGCGGAGCTGCTCGCGGTGCGCGGCGAGCGCCTGGCGGGCGTGCTGTCCCTCGCGTACAGCCGGATCGTGGTGCACCGGGGGCGGGTGGTGGCCCGGACGAGCGCGGTGCGGGAGTACTGCGACTCGGCGGCGGCCCTGGACCTGCCGCGTCAGGCGCGCCCGGAGCGGCCGCCCGAGCCGGGGAGCCCTCCGGCCGGACCCGACGTACGGTCGTGAGTATGCGCATCGTCATCGCTGGAGGACACGGACAGATCGCCCTGCGCCTGGAGAGGCTGCTGTCGGCGGCCGGGCACGAGGTCGCGGGGATCATCCGCAGACCGGAGCAGGGCAACGACCTGCGGGAGGCGGGCGCCGAGCCCGTCGTCCTGGACCTGGAGTCGGCGTCGGTCGAGATGGTGGCCGCGGTGCTGCAGGGCGCCGACGCGGCCGTCTTCGCGGCGGGCGCGGGCCCGGGCAGCGGCGCCGACCGCAAGGACACGGTGGACCGGGCGGCGGCCGTCCTGTTCGCCGACGCGGCGGAACGCGCGCGCGTACGGCGCTACATCGCCGTCTCCTCGATGGGCGCGGACGCCTCCCACCCGGGCGACGAGATCTTCGACGCCTACCTCCGGGCGAAGGGCGCGGCCGACGACGAGATCCGCTCCCGTACGGCCCTGGACTGGACGATCCTGCGCCCCGGCTCCCTGACGGACGACGCGGGCACGGGCATGGTCCGCCTGGAGGCCCGCACGGGCCGCGGGCCGATCCCCCGGGACGACGTGGCCGCGGTCCTCGCCGAACTCCTCGACACCCCGGCGACCGCCGGCCTGACCCTGGAACTGATCGCCGGCTCGGTCCCGCTCTCGGTCGCCGTGAAGGACGTGGCCGGCAACTGACCGGGAACGACGAAGAAGGTCCCCGGTGCAAGCACCGGGGACCTTCTTCAGTGTGGCGACGCCAGGATTCGAACCTGGGTAGGCTAAGCCGACGGATTTACAGTCCGCTCCCATTGGCCACTCGGGCACATCGCCATGGGTTCGCTGCCTTGGTTCACCGCTTTCCTGCGGTGTTCCCCGGCAACGACGTAAACAATACCTGATCCCCGGGGGTGCTTCGCCACCCGGTTGATCAGCGGTTCGGCCGGCGGCTCACCCCCTAGGCTTTGGGGCGTACCCCACAGCATCCGAGCAAGGAGCCACGAGTCATGGCCGACTCCAGTTTCGACATCGTCTCCAAGGTCGAGCGGCAGGAGGTCGACAACGCCCTCAACCAGGCCGTGAAGGAGATCTCCCAGCGCTACGACTTCAAGGGAACCAACGCCTCGATCTCCTGGTCGGGCGAGAAGATCCTGATGCAGGCGAACGGCGAGGAGCGCGTCATGGCGATCCTCGACATCTTCCAGTCCAAGCTCATCAAGCGCGGGATCTCGCTCAAGTCGCTGGACGTCGAGGGCGAGCCGCAGCTGTCCGGCAAGGAGTACAAGCTCTTCGCCTCCGTGCAGGAGGGCATCTCCCAGGAGAACGCCAAGAAGGTCGCGAAGACCATCCGCGACGAGGGCCCCAAGGGCGTCAAGGCCCAGGTCCAGGGCGACGAGCTGCGCGTCAGCTCGAAGAGCCGGGACGACCTGCAGGCCGTGCAGGCGCTGCTCAAGGGCAAGGACTTCGACTTCGCGATCCAGTTCGTCAACTACCGCTGACCTCGCGCCGATCTCGTACCGGGTCATGAGGGTCGTGTCCGAATACCGCCAGCCCGGGGCTGGGCGGCCCCCGCACACTGGGTCTCCGGAAGACCCGTACGGGGAGAGGAACCAGTCATGACCGTGTACGCGTACGTCGACGGCCCCCTGGGCGAGATGCTCCTCGTCGGGCAGCTCGCCGAAGGGGGCCGAGCCGTGCTGCGCTCGCTGTCCCTGCCGGGGCAGAAGGGCGCCGTGGAGGTCGAGGCGGGCTGGACCCCGGCGCCCGAGGCGTTCACCGACGTCGCTGGGCAGCTGGGCGAGTACTTCGCCGGCCGCCGCGACCGGTTCGACCTGCCGCTCGCCGACGACGCCGGGACCGAGTTCCAGCGGCGCGTCTGGCGGGCCCTGGAGGAGATCCCGTACGGGACCACCGTCTCGTACGGGGAGATCGCCCGACGGGTCGGTTCGCCCGGCGCCGGGGTACGGGCCGTGGGCACCGCGATCGGCCGCAATCCGCTGCTCGTGGTGCGGCCCTGCCACCGGGTGATCGGCGCCGACGGGAGCCTGCGCGGGTACGCCGCCGGGCTCGAGCGGAAAGAGCGGCTCCTCGGGCTCGAAGGCGCCCTCGAAGGCACTCTCGAAAGCCCCCTCGAAGGCGCCCTCGTGTGAGCGAGGGGCTCTTCCCCCGCGAGCGGGCCACCGTGGCGCCCGGGGCGGTGCACGTGCCCGCGTGGCTACCGTTCGCGCGCCAGCGGGAGCTGGTGGACGCCTGCCGGGAATGGGGACGCGGACCCTTCCCGTACCGGCACACCGTGCTGCCCGGCGGCGGCGTCATGTCGGTGCGCTCGCTGGCCCTGGGCCGGCAGTGGGTGCCGTACCGCTACCTCGACGCGGTCGGGGTCGAACTGCCCGACTGGCTGGTCGAGCTGGGCCGGGAGGCGCTCGTCGAGGCGTACGGCGAGCACGGCGGCTTCACCCCCGACACCGCGCTCGTGAACTTCTACGCGCCGGGCGCGCGCATGGGCATGCACCAGGACCGGGAGGAGCGCTCCTCCGCGCCGGTGGTGTCGCTGAGCCTCGGGGACCGGTGCGTGTTCCGCTTCGGGAACGAGGAGAACCGCGGCCGGCCGTACCAGGACGTCGACCTGGTCTCCGGCGACCTCTTCGTCTTCGGCGGGGCTTCGCGCTGGGTTCACCACGGGGTCCCCAAGGTGTTCCCGGGGACGGCCGAGCCGGCGCTCGGCCTGGTGGGGCGGCTGAACATCACGCTCAGGGAGACCGGGCTCAGCGTTTAATGTGCGGAGCATGACACCGGAACTGCGCCGCTCCCTGGGCCTCTTCGACGCGGTCGTGATCGGCCTCGGCTCGATGATCGGGGCGGGGATCTTCGTCGCGCTCGGGCCCGCCGCGGACGCGGCCGGCTCCGGAGCCGGGCTGCTCTGGGCGCTCGGGCTCGCCGCCGTCGTCGCGTACTGCAACGCCATGGCCTCGGCGCGGCTCGCCGCCCGCCACCCGGCCTCCGGCGGCACGTACGTGTACGGTCGCGAACGCCTCGGCTCGTTCTGGGGATACCTCGCCGGCTGGGCGTTCGTCGCCGGCAAGACCGCCTCGTGCGCGGCCATGGCACTCACGGTCGGGGCGTACGTGTGGCCGGAGCAGGCGCACGCGGTGGCCGTCGCCGCCGTCGTGGCCCTGACCGCCGTCAACTACGGGGGAGTTCAGAAGTCGGCGCTCCTCACGCGGGTGATCGTGGCGGTGGTCCTCGCCGTCCTCGCCTGCGTGGTCACCGTGACCTTCGGGGCCGGCGGGGAGGGGCTCCCGGCGCTCGGCGGGGAGTTCACGACGGGCGGGGTTCTCCAGGCCGCAGGTTTGCTCTTCTTCGCGTTCGCGGGGTACGCGCGGATCGCCACGCTCGGCGAAGAGGTCCGCGACCCGGCCCGCACCATCCCCCGGGCCGTGCCGCTCGCCCTCGGCATCGCGCTCGCCGTCTACGCGCTCGTCGCCGTCGGCGTGCTCACCGCCCTCGGCCCCTCCGCCCTCGCCGTCTCCCCCGCGCCCCTCGCCGACGCGGCCCGCGCCGCGGACGCCGCCTGGCTGGTGCCGCTGGTCACCGCCGGCGCGGCGGTCGCCGCCCTGGGCTCGCTGCTCTCCCTGATCCTCGGGGTGTCCCGTACGACCCTGGCGATGGCCCGCGACGCGTACCTGCCGACGGCCCTCGCGGCCGTGCACCCCCGCTACCGGGTCCCGCACCGGGCGGAGCTCGCGGTGGGCGCGGTGGTGGCCGTGGTGGCGGCGACGGTGGACGTGCGGGGCGCGATCGGCTTCTCGTCGTTCGGCGTCCTCGTCTACTACGGGATCGCGAACGCCTCCGCCTGGACCCTCGGCGGCCGCGCCCGCCACCTGGCCGCCCTCGGCCTCGCCGGCTGCGCCGCCCTCGCCTTCGCCCTCCCCCTCGGCTCCGTCCTGGCGGGCTCGGGCGTCGTGGCGGCGGGGGTGGTGGCCTGGGCGGTGAGCCGGGGGCGAGCGGTGCCACCACGGGCGTGAGCCTGCCGGGCCCCGTCGGGGCGATCGTTCCGCTGGGCGGGACCTGCCCACACGGGCGGGGCACCGCCCGGCGGGCACGCGCCCGCGCGGCGCGTCAGCGGCCTGCGTAGCCGTACGGCTGGTCCGTCGGGACGATCTCCTTGCCCAGCGGCAGCAGCGACACCGGAATCATCTTGAAGTTCGCGAGGCCCAGCGGGATGCCGATGATCGTGATGCACAGCGCGATCCCGGTCGTGATGTGGCCGAGCGCGAGCCACCACCCCGCGAGGACCAGCCACAGCACGTTGCCGACGCAGGACGGCGCGCCCGCGTCGCGGCGGTCGACGACTGTCTGGCCGAAGGGCCAGAGCGCGTAGAGGCCGATACGGAAGGCGGCGAGTCCGAAGGGGATGCCGATGATCGTGATGCAGAGCAGGACGCCCGCGAGCACGTAGCCCAGGAACATCCAGAACCCGCACAGGACCAGCCATATGACGTTGAGGATCGTCTTCACGGGCGTCGACCTGCCATCTGTTCGAGCCGGGCGATGCGCTCGGCCATCGGCGGATGGGTGGAGAACATCTTGGAGAGGCCCTGCCCGGGCCGGAAGGGGTTCGCGATCATCATATGACTCGCGGTCTCGATCTTCGGCTCGGGCGGCAGCGGCAGCTGCTTGGTGCCGGCCTCCAGCTTCCGCAGGGCGCTGGCCAGGGCCAGCGGGTCCCCGGTGAGCTGGGCGCCGGAGGCGTCGGCCTCGTACTCGCGGGAGCGGGAGATGGCGAGCTGGATGACCGAGGCGGCGATCGGGCCGAGGAGCATGATCAGGAGCATGCCGAGCAGCCCCGGACCGTCGTCGTCGTTGGAGCGGCCGACCGGGATCAGCCAGGCGAAGTTGACCAGGAACATGATCACGGAGGCGAGCGCTCCGGCGACCGAGGAGATGAGGATGTCCCGGTTGTAGACGTGGCTCAGCTCGTGTCCGATGACCCCGCGGAGCTCGCGTTCGTCGAGGATGGCGAGGATGCCCTCGGTGCAGCAGACGGCGGCGTTGCGCGGGTTGCGGCCGGTCGCGAAGGCGTTGGGCGCCTGGGTGGGCGAGATGTAGAGCCGGGGCATGGGCTGGCGCGCCTGCGTGGAGAGCTCGCGCACCATCCGGTAGAGCGCGGGGGCCTCGAACTCGCTCACCGGGCGGGCGCGCATGGCCCGCAGCGCCAGCTTGTCGCTGTTCCAGTACGCGTACGCGTTGGTGCCGAGCGCCACGAGCAGCGCGACGATCAGCCCCGTACGTCCGAAGAAGCTGCCGATGACGATGATGAGGGCCGAGAGCCCTCCGAGGAGGACGGCGGTCCTCAGCCCGTTGTGCCGGCGGTGCACGGTACGCCCTCCAGGTGGTGCGGCAGGGGAACCCTTTTCCTCGCGGTGGTCTACTCGTCCAGTGGACCCTCCCGTACGGGTCAACGCCAGGCGAGAGGCTCGGGTTCCCCGGCTCGCACGGGGCGCCGTGTGGGCCGTGCGGGTGAGCCGCCGCCCGCTAGCGGGCGGCGGGGAACTTCTCCAGGCTCCCCAGGCCGAGGGCGGTGGGCTCGACCTCGCTGGTGCAGTGGGCGCAGCGGGAGGCGATGGCCGGGATCTCGGTGAAGCAGCGGGGGCAGTCGCGCTTCTCCGCCTTGGGGTCCTTCGCCTCCTCCTTGGCGAACCTCTCCTGGATCTTCGTCATGGGGACGACGATGAGGAAGTAGAGGACCGCGGCGGTGATGACGAACGCTATGGCGGCGGCGATCGCCAGACCGTAGGGGAAGTCGGTCTTGCCGATGGTGAACTTGGCCTCGCTGAAGTCGCCGACCGAGCCGGTCGCCAGACCGATGAGCGGGGTGATGAACGCCTTGCTGAAGCCGGTGACGACCGCCGTGAACGCCGAGCCGACGGCCAGGCCGATGGCCATGGAGACGACGTTCCCGCGAAGTATGAAGTCCTTGAATCCGTTCAGCACGGGTGGTCGCTCCTCGGTGTTTCCGGGTGTGGGGGTCAGAACAAGGTCGTCGCCGCGAAGCGGAGGGCGAACTGCGGGTAGCCCGACAGCACGGCCCCGGCGGCGGCGGTCAGCACGATCGCCAGGGTGACCGGCGCGGTGGCCTTGTGCGGGGCGGGCGTTCCCTCCGGCGCGCCCTCCGGCGCGCGGAAGAGCAGGGCCGTCCAGCGCAGGTAGTAGTAGAGCGCGATCACGACGTTGACGCCCATGATCACGGCCAGCCACCCGAGGCCCGCGTCGACGGCCGCCGAGAAGACGGTCACCTTGGCGAAGAGGCCGATGATACCCGGGGGCAAACCGGCCAGATTCAGGAGGAAGAACCCGAGCACGAGAGCGGAGGCGGGGCTGGCGGCGTACAGGCCCCGGTAGTCCGCGATCCGGTTCCCGGGGTGGGCGCGGGCGACGACCGCGACGACCGCGAAGGCGCCGAGGTTCACGACGGCGTACATCAGGGCGTACGCGACGGTGGCGCCGATCTGGTCGTCGCCGGAGTACGCGGCGGCCGCGATCGGCACCAGGAGGTAGCCGGCCTGGGCGACGGAGGACCAGGCGAGGAGCCGTACCGCGCTCCACGCGCGCGTGGAGACCTGGCGGAGGGCGGCGACGTTGCCGGCGGTCATGGTGAGCGCGGCGAGGACGGCGAGCGCCGGGCCCCACACGTCCGCGTACGACGGGAAGGCGACGACGGTCACCAGGATCAGGCCGGTGAAGCCGACGGCCTTGCCGACAACGGAGAGGTAGGCGGCGACGGGCAGCGGGGCGCCGACGTAGGTGTCGGGCACCCAGAAGTGGAAGGGGACGGCGGCCGTCTTGAAGGCGAAGCCGACGAGGGTGAGGGCGACGCCGGCCTCGGCGAGGGTCTGGAGCTGTCCGGGGACGTCGTCGAGGCGCTGGGCGACCTCCGTGAGGTGGAGGGTGCCGGTCGCCGCGTACACGAAGCTGACGCCGAGGAGGGTGACGGCGGTCGCGGTGACGGAGGAGAGGAAGAACTTGAGCGCGGCCTCGCCGGACATGCGGTCGCCGCGCTTGAGGCCGACGAGCGCGAACGCGGGCAGCGAGGCGACTTCGAGGGCGACGACGAGCGTGGCGAGGTCGCGGGAGGCGGGCAGCAGGGCGGCGCCGGCGGCGGAGGAGAGCAGCAGGAACCAGTACTCGCCGGCCGGGAGCCTCTCGCGGGTCGCGTCCAGGGAGAGGAGCGCGGTGAGCAGCGCGCCGGCGAGGACGAGCAGCTGGATGACGAGGGTGAAGTGGTCGGCGGTGTAGCTGCACGCCTCGGTGCGGGTGTCGGCGGTGAGGCAGAAGGTCTCTCGGTCGCCGGAGCGCAGCGGCAGGAGGAGGGCGAGGGAGGCGGTGAGGCCGCCGATCGCGGTCCAGCCGAGGAGCTGCTTGCGCTCCTGGGGGACGAAGAGGTCGGCGACGAGGACGAGGAGCGCGACCACGGCGGTGAGGGTCGGGGGCGCGATCGTGAGCCAGTCGACGGACTGGACGAGGGACGTCATCGGGTGCCTCCCGCGAGGAGCTGCTGGACGGCCGGGTCGGTGAGGCCGAGGAGGACGGCGGGCCAGAGTCCGGCGAGGACGGTGAGGGCGACGAGCGGGGTCCAGGCGGCGAACTCGTACCCCTGGACGTCGGTGATCGCCGTCTCCCCGGCGGGTCGGGGGCCGCCCATGCAGACGCGGCGGACGACGACGAGGAGGTAGGCGGCGGTGAGGAGGGTGCCGAAGGCGCCGATCGCCATGAAGGTGAGGAAGGCGGGGCGGCTGAGCCCGGCGGCCGGGTCGAAGGCGCCGAAGAGGGCGAGCATCTCGCCCCAGAAGCCGGCGAGGCCGGGCAGTCCGAGGGAGGCGACGGCGGCGAAGGCGAGGAGGGCGCCGAGGCGGGGGGCACGGCCGTAGAGGGCGGCGCCGGTGGCGCCGGCGAGGGTGTCGAGGTCGGCGGTGCCGTACCGGTCCTTGACGGCGCCGACCAGGAAGAAGAGCAGGCCGGTGATGAGGCCGTGGGCGATGTTGGCGAAGAGTGCGCCGTTGACGCCGGTGGGGGTCATGGTGGCGATGCCGAGGAGCACGAAGCCCATGTGGCCGACGGAGGAGTACGCGATGAGGCGCTTGAGGTCGCCCTTGTTGCCGGGCTTCGCGAGGGCGAGGCAGGCGAGCGATCCGTAGATGATCCCGGCGACGGCGAAGGCGGCGAGGTACGGGGCGAAGGTCCGCATGCCGTCGGGGGTGATCGGCAGGACGATCCGGACGAAGCCGTACGTGCCCATCTTGAGCAGGACGCCGGCGAGGAGGACGGAGCCGACGGTCGGGGCGGCGGTGTGGGCGTCCGGGAGCCAGCTGTGCAGCGGCCACATCGGGGTCTTCACGGCGAGCCCGAGGCCGATCGCGAGAACGGCGATGACCTGCACCGATGTGGTCAGTCCGCGGCCGTTGTCAGTGGCGAGTGCCACCATGTCGAACGTGCCCGCCTTCACGCCGATGAGGAGCAGGCCGAGCAGCATGACGACGGAGCCGAGCAGCGTGTAGAGGATGAACTTCCAGGCGGCGGCCTGCCTGCCCTCGCCGCCCCAGCGGGCGATGAGGAAGTACATCGGGATGAGGACCATCTCGAAGGCCAGGAAGAACAGGACGAGGTCGAGGACGGCGAAGGTGGCGAGGGTGCCGGACTCCAGGACGAGCAGGAGCGCGACGAAGGCCTTCGGGGACGGGCCCGACGGCATCTTGAAGTAGCTGTACAGCGCGCAGAGGAAGGTCAGCAGCGCGGTCAGGACCAGGAGGGGGAGGGAAATGCCGTCGACACCGAGGTGGATGCGCACGTCGAGTGCCCTGATCCAGCTGATGTCCGTCGTGGCCTGCATCTTCGACGGGTGGTCGTGGTCGAAGCCGAGCGCGAGGACGAGTGCGGCCAGCAGGACGACGCCGGTGACGGTGACGCCGTGGCGGAGCACGGCCTGGTCGGGTGACTTCCCCTTCAGCCCGGGCGGGGCCGGGAGGAGAGCGGCGGCGGCGCCGGCCAGCGGGCCGACGACGATCAACGCGAGAAGGAACTGCATCACGGATTCGCTGATATCGATCACGGCTCACGCTCCGGCGACGGCGTTGGCGAGGGCGACGGCGACGATCGCCAGGACGACGGAGCCGGCGAGCAGGGCGCTCAGGTAGGTCTGGACGTTGCCGGTCTGGGCGCGGCGGACGAGCCATCCGAGGCCCTTCGCGCCGTTCCCCGCGGCTCGTACGTAGGTGTCGACGACCTCGCGGTCCAGGAAGCGGACCAGGGAGGCGGCGGCGAGTACGGGGCGGACGAAGGCGGTCCGGTAGACGGCGTCCAGGTGGAAGCCGACGGCGGCCGGTCCGTGCAGCGGCCCCAGGAGGGCGCGGCCGGGGTCGGCCGGGTCCTCGGCGGGGTGCGGCAGGTGCAGCGCCTCGGCCTCGACCCGGCCCGCCTCCGCGTCGGGGTGGGCGACGTGCGGCACGGGGACCGGGGCGGGGGTGCGGGCCGCGAGGGTGCGCCAGACCGCGTAGGTGATCACGGCTCCGGCGGCGGCGAGGCCCGTGCCGAGGACGGCCGTGGTCAGGGTCGGGGTGAGGGGGTGCCCGTCGAACCAGTCGTCGAGGTACGTGACGGTCAGGCCGAAGCCCAGGGAGGGGATCGCGAGGACCCACAGGACGCTGGTCATCGCGATCGGCTGGCGCCCGTGATCGGGCGCCTCGGGGCCGCGGCCGCGGAAGGTCCGCAGCCAGAGGCGGAGCGCGTAGGCGGCGGTGAGCAGGGCGGTCAGCAGGCCCGCGACGAGGACGGTCCAGCCGGCCCCGGCGGGGGCGACGTCACGCTCGCCGAGGGCGGTGTGCTCGGCGGCCACGAGGACGGCTTCCTTGGAGAAGAAGCCGGCGAAGGGCGGGATCGCGGCGAGCGCGAGGAGGGCGACGGTCATCGTCCAGTACGCGTCGGGGATGCGCTTGGCGAGCCCGCTCATGCGGGACATGGCGGTGAGCGAGTTCGTGCCGGCGGCGTGGATGACCGCGCCGGCGGCGAGGAACAGCAGCGCCTTGAACGCGGCGTGCGAGAGGAGGTGGAAGACGGCGGCCCCGCGGTCGCCGACGGCGAGGGCCCCGGCCATGTAGCCGAGCTGTCCGATCGTCGAGTAGGCGAGGACCCGCTTGATGTCGTCCTGGGCGAGCGCGGCGAGCGCCGAGCCGACCATGGTGATCGCGGCCATCACGGCGAGGACGGTCATCGCGGCGGCGGAGGCGGCGAAGACCGGGAGGAGACGGGCCGTGAAGTAGATGCCGGCGGCGACCATCGTCGCCGCGTGGATGAGCGCGGAGACGGGGGTGGGGCCGGCCATGGCGTCCGGGAGCCAGGTGTGGAGCGGGAACTGCGCGGACTTGCCCGCGACGCCGGCGAGCAGCAGCAGCGCGATCAGGGTGGGGTGGTCGAGGCCGCCGCTCGCGACGGCGCCGAGGACGCCCGTGATCCGGAACGTGCCCGCGTCGGCGGCGAGGGCGAAGAGACCGATGAGGAAGGGGACGTCACCGAGCTTGGTGACGAGGAAGGCCTTCAGGGAGGCGGACCGGGCCTCGGGGGTCTCCCAGTAGTGGCCGACGAGGAAGTACGAGCAGATGCCCATGACCTCCCAGCCGACCAGGAGCACCATCAGGTCGCCGGAGTAGACGACGAGCAGCATCGCGGAGGTGAAGAGGGAGACGAGCGCGGCGTACGAGGGGTAGCGCGGGTCCTCGCGGAGGTAGCCGGTCGAGTAGATCTGCACGCAGGTGGCGACGACACCGACGAGGACGGCGACGAGCGCGGCGAAGCCGTCGATGTGAAGGCTCAGATCGATAGGGACGGAGCCTGTTGGCGTGAGCTGAGTGGCCGCGTTGATCGCCTGGTCCCCGCCCTGGCGGGCGGCTACCAGGACGGCCAGGACGGCGGCGGCGAGCGTCGGCAGCACGGCCAGCGGGCGGACGAAGCCGGGCGCGGTCCTGCCGAGCAGGAGTCCGGCGGCGGAGCCGAGGAAGGGGAGGAGGGGGACGAGGACGGCGAGGGTGGTCGTGGTCACGCGGCGGCCTCGGCCTTCTCCTCGGCGGACGGCTGTTCTTCGGCCGACGGCCGTTCCTTGGTGTCGCGCAGGCGGTCGACGTCCGAGGTGCCGCGGTTGCGGTGGACCATCAGGACGATGGCGAGTCCGATGCCGATCTCCGCGGCGGCGACGGCGATGGTGAAGAGGGTGAGGGCCTGGCCGGCGTGGAGGGTGTCACGGAGCCAGACGTCGAAGGCGACCAGGTTGAGGTTGACGGCGTTGAGCATCAGCTCGACGGACATCAGGACCAGGATCGCGTTGCGGCGGGCGAGGACGCCGTAGAGGCCGACGGCGAAGAGGAGGGCGGCGAGGACGGCCGGGTAGGCGAGGTGCATCAGCGCTCGTCCTCCTTCTTCTTCCGGGAGAGGACGATGGCGCCGACCAGGGCGGCGAGGAGCAGCACGGACAGCGCCTCGAAGGGCAGCACCCAGTGCCGGAAGAGGATCTCGCCGGTCACGTCCGTGGAGCCCTGGGCGGGCCCGTCCAGATCGATCCAGGTCGTGCGGAACGCGTCGACGACGACCCAGACGAGGGCGGCCGCGGCGGCCAGGGCGACGGCGAGGGCGACCGGCCGGTTGCCGGAGTCGGCGTCCGGGGAGCGGCCGATGGGGGCCTTGGTGAGCATGAGACCGAAGAGGAGGAGGACGACGACGGAGCCGACGTAGATCAGGACCTGGACCCAGGCGATGAACTCGGCGGTCAGGAGCAGGTACTCGACGGCCAGCCCGCCGAGCGCCACGACCAGCCAGAGGGCGGCGTGCACCAGCTGGCGGGTGGTGACGGTGACGAGGGCGGCGCCGAGGGTGGCGAGGCCGACGAGGACGAAGGCGATCTCGACGCCGGTGGGCGAGAGGAAGCCGTGGGCCCCGGCCGCGGCCTGGGCTGTTGCGGTGAGGGTCACTGCTGGTCCTCCGTGGCCGCCGCCGCCTGGGCGGCCGCCTTCTCCGCCGCCTTGCGGGCCGCGGCGATCTCCTTCGGCTCCTCCGCGCGCGGGTCGAGCGCGGGCGGCTCGGGGACCGTCCACATCCACTCGCGGAGCTTGTCGCGCTCGTGGGTGAGCTCGTGGATGTCGGTCTCCGCGTACTCGAACTCGGGCGACCAGAACAGCGCGTCGAAGGGGCAGACCTCGATGCAGATCCCGCAGTACATGCAGAGCGAGAAGTCGATGGCGAAGCGGTCGAGGACGTTGCGGCTGCGCTCGCGGCCGCCGGGGGCGGCGGGCGGCACCGTCTCCTTGTGGGAGTCGATGTAGATGCACCAGTCGGGGCACTCACGGGCGCAGAGCATGCAGACCGTGCAGTTCTCCTCGAACAGGCCGATGACCCCGCGGGTGCGGGGCGGCAGCTCGGGCTGCACGTCCGGGTACTGCGCGGTGACGTTCTTGCGCGTCATCGTGCGGAGCGTGACGGCGAGCCCCTTGGCGAGGCCGGAGCCGGGGATGGGAGGCATGGTTACTGGATCGCCACCTTCACGATGCCGGTGAGCGCGATCTGCGCCAGGGCGAGCGGGACGAGCGTCGTCCAGGCCAGCTTCTGCAGCTGGTCCTCGCGGAGCCGCGGGTAGGACACGCGCAGCCAGATCACGACGAACGCGAGCACGGCCGTCTTGAGGAGGGTCCAGAGCCAGCCGAGGCCGTCGCCGCCGAAGGGGCCGTGCCAGCCGCCGAGGAAGAGGACGGTGGTGAGACCGCAGAGGACGACGATGCCCGCGTACTCGGCGAGCAGGAAGAGCGCGAAGCGGAGACCGGTGTACTCGGTGTACGCGCCGAAGATGATCTCCGAGTCGGCGACGGGCATGTCGAACGGCGGGCGCTGCAGCTCGGCGAGCCCGGCGGTGAAGAACACCAGCGCGCCGACGATCTGCCAGGGCACCCACCACCACTCGAAGCCGTTCAGGATGCCCGGGAGCGAGACGGTGCCGGCGGCCATCGCGACGGACGCGGCGGCGAGCAGCATCGGCAGTTCGTACGCGAGGAGCTGGGCGGCCGTGCGGAGGCCGCCGAGCAGCGAGAACTTGTTCGCCGAGGCCCAGCCGGCCATCAGGCTGCCGAGGACGCCGACGCCCATGACGGCGAGCACGAAGAAGACGCCCGCGTCGACGACCTGGCCGACCGCGCCCTCGCTCGGGCCGATCGGGATCGCGAGGAGGACGAGGAGGTACGGGAGGAGGGCGACGGCCGGCGCGAGCTGGAAGATCCGCCGGTCCGCGTTCTCCGGGACCACGTCCTCCTTCTGCGCGAACTTCACGCCGTCGGCGACGAGCTGGGCCCAGCCGTGGAAGCCGCCCGCGTACATGGGGCCGAGGCGGCCCTGCATGTGGGCCATGACCTTGTGCTCGGTCTGCCCGACGACGAGCGGCAGCACGAGGAAGCACACGAAGACGACGATCAGCCGGAGGGCGACGTCGAGTACGTCGTTCACGCGGGATCGCCTCCGGCGGGGTCGTTGGGGGTGTCGGTACGGTCCCGCCCGGCGGGCGGCTCGTGGGTACGGTCTCCGCCCGCGCCGACGGCACGGGCGTCCTCGGGCCGGGGGGCCCGGGGGTCTGCGGGGACGGGGGCGTCCGGCTCGGGGGCCGGGGTGGCCGCCGGGGCCGGAGCCTCAGGCTCGGGCGCGGAAGCCGGGGTGCCTTCCGGGGCCGGAGCCTCCGGCTCGGGGGCCGGGGTGGCCGTCGGAGCCGGGGTTTCCGTTGCGGAAGGCGTGGCCGGGGGTGGCGTCTCGTCGTCGAAGGCCGGGCGGGCGTGGTGCCACGGGGCGTCCGAGCTGCGGGTACGCGGAGTGGCGGCCCCCGCTCGGGGCGCGGCCGCGTCCGGGGCCTGCTGGCTCGCCGAGCCGTCCGCAGCCGAGCGGGACCGGCGCGGCGGGCGGGCCGGGGCCTCCGGGGACGTACCCGGGTCCGGGGTCGCGCCCGGCTCCGGGGTCGCCTGGCTGACCGAGCCGTCGGACGTGGAGCGGGAGCGGCGCGGCGGGCGGGCCGCCGGAGCGTCCGGCGCCGCGTCCTGCCCCGCGGCCGCAGCCGTCTGGCTCGCGGAGCCTTCGGACGCCGAGCGGGAGCGGCGTACGGGAGCAGCGGGGTCCGCCTGGGTCGCCGAGCCCTCCGACGCCGAGCGGGAGCGGCGTACCGGAGCGGCCGGGTCCGGCTGGGGCGCCGAGCCCTCCGTGGCCGTGCGGGTCCGGCGGGCCGGGCGGTCGCCGGCCGCCGCCCGGGCGGGGCGGGCGGGGGCCGGCGGGAGCTGGCCCTTGAGCGGGCCCCATTCGTTGGGGTCCGGAACGCCCGGCGGAAGCATCTGGCGGCGCTTGGGGCCGCCGTCGTGCGACTCGCCCGGCTCCTTCGCGCCCGGCCACGCCTTGGCGACCCGGGCCGCCAGGACGAAGTCCTTGCGGAGCGGGTGGCCCTCGAAGTTCTCGGGGAGCAGGAGGGGGACGAGGTGCGGGTGGCCCTCGAAGGCCACGCCGAACATCTCGTGCGTCTCGCGCTCGTGCCAGCCCGCGCCCGCGTACACACCGATCGCCGTGGGGAGGGCGGGGGCCTCGTGCGGGACCGTCGTGCGCAGCAGGAGGCGCTTCGGGGCCCCCTCCCCCAGCGCCACCACGTGCGCGCAGACGCGGAAGCCGGTGCCCGGCTCGTCCACGGCGCTCAGCCAGTCGAAGTACGTGCAGCCGAGGGCGTCCCTGGCGGTCTCGAGCGCCGTGAGCCAGGCCGACGGCGGGACGTCGACGGTCAGCAGGTCGTACGCCTGCTCCGCCGTCGCCTCCTCGCCGAAGACCTCCGTCACGGCGTCGGGGAGGGAGTCGTAGGCGGTCATGCCGTGCCTCCCGGGCGCTCGACCAGGGGGCTCGTCAGCTGGGAGACCGTGGCGGCGGTCGCGTACCGCTCGGCCAGGCTCTCCCGGGCGATCTTCTCCTGGAGCTTGAGGATGCCCTGGAGCAGCGCTTCCGGGCGCGGCGGGCAGCCCGGCACGTAGACGTCCACCGGGATGATCTGGTCGACGCCCTTGGTGACGGAGTACGAGTCCCAGTACGGGCCGCCGCAGTTCGAGCAGGCGCCGAAGGAGATGACGTACTTCGGCTCCGGCATCTGCTCGTACAGACGCTTCACCGCCGGCGCCATCTTGTCCGTCACCGTGCCCGAGACGATCATCAGGTCGGCCTGGCGCGGGCCCGGCGCGAAGGGGATCACGCCGAGCCGGATGAAGTCGTGCCGGGCCATGGACGCGGCGATGAACTCGATCGCGCAGCAGGCGAGGCCGAAGTTGAAGACCCACAGGCTGTAGCGGCGGCCCCAGTTCAGGACCACCTTCATCGGCTCCGGGGCCAGACGGGCGAGCGGCCCCAGCTTCGGAGCGGGCAGGGGTGTTACGTCCATGACAGGACGCCCTTCTTGTACGCGTAGAGCAGCCCCACGGCCAGGAAGCCGAGGAAGACGAACATCTCGACCAGGGTCGTGGCGCCGTATCCGGGCGCGGCGAAGACCGTCGCCCAGGGGAAGAGGAAGATCGAGTCGACGGCGAAGATGACGTAGAGGAAGGCGTACACGTAGTAGCGGACCTGGGTGTGGGCCCAGCCCTCCCCCACGGGGTCGACACCGCACTCGTAGGTGAGGAGTTTCTCGGGCGTCGGCACGACGGGCCTGAGCAGCCGGTTGGCCGAGAAGGCCACGGCGACGAAGAGCACGCCGACGACGGCGAGCACGCCGACGACGGAGTACGTCTGGAAGTAGTCCGCCGCGTCTGCCGCGACAACGGTCGGTTCCCGCACGTCCGCCCCTCGGTCTCGGTGTCTCATGAGTCACTTCTGTACGGACGCGAGTCTAGGCCCTGCTAAAGGGACCGTAAGCAGGCGCGGGTGCCTTCACGGCTGCCTCGCGGGCAGCTCCGTAGTTGCCTCGTCAGTAGCTTCGCCGGTACCTCGCGCATGGCTTCGCCGGTGCTCGTCGGCGGCTGGGCGGTCGCCTCGCGCGTGGCTTCGCCGGTGGTCGTCGGCAGCTGGGCGGTCGCCTCGCGCATGGCTTCGCCGGTGGCTTTCCCGATGCCCTCGCCGGTGGGGATATCCCCCCTCCCGCTCACCCACCTCCCCCATGGCGTCGCGCCGCCCCCGACCGGCAGTCTGGAGACCATGAGCGCCGATCTTGATCCCGCCGAGACCTCCCGGTCCTCCGGCCAGCCCTCCGGGGCCGCCGAAGCCCCCCGTCCGCCGCTGCGGCTCGCCTACGGGAAGGAGACCTGGAAGGAGATCGCCTTCCTCCTCTCCAACCTCTTCACGGCACTGGCCGGTTTCGTCTATGCGGTCGTGACCGTCGCGGTCGGCGTGGGCCTCTCCGTCACCGTGATCGGGCTGCCGCTGCTCGCCCTCGGTCTCGGCGGCGCCCGTCTCATCGGCCGGTCGGAGCGGGCACGGGCCCGCGCGCTGCTCGGGGTGCAGGTCGCCGAGCCCTCCCCGCCGCCGCGGCACCGCGGTTTCTTCGGCTGGCTGTGGGCCTCGCTGAAGGACCCGGTGGCCTGGCGGACCCAGCTGTACGGGCTGATCCGGCTGCCCTGGGGGATCGTGACGTTCACCGTCGCGCTCGTCTCGCTCTTCGTCCTCTGGCCCGTCCTGCCCTTCCTGGCCCGCGGTCTGGCCGGCGCCGACCGGGGCATGGTCCGGGGGCTGCTCTCGCCCTCCGACGAGCTGGAGCGGCGGATCGCCGAGCTGGAGTCGGACCGGGGCGTGGTCGTCGACACCGCCGCCGCCGACCTGCGGCGCATCGAGCGCGACCTGCACGACGGCGCGCAGGCCCGGCTCGTGGCGCTCGCGATGGGCCTGGGGCTCGCCAAGGAGAAGCTGATCGAGGACCCGGAGGCCGCCGCGGCGATGGTCGACGAGGCGCACGGCGAGGTGAAGCTCGCCCTCCAGGAGCTGCGGGACCTCGCCCGGGGCATCCACCCGGCGGTCCTCACCGACCGGGGACTGGGCGCCGCCCTCTCCTCCGTCTCCGCGCGCTGCACGGTGCCGGTGAAGGTGAACGTGGACCTGGCCGAGCGGCCGGCCGAGGCGATCGAGGGCATCGCGTACTTCACCGTGTCCGAGCTCCTCCAGAACGTTTCCAAGCACGCGCGCGCCCGGTCCGCCTCCGTGGACGTCTGGCGGGCCGGGAACCGGCTGCTGCTCCAGGTGCGCGACGACGGGGCCGGCGGGGCGCGCCTCGACGGCGGTACGGGTCTCGCCGGGCTCGCGGAGCGGCTCGGCGCGGTCGACGGGGTGCTCGTCCTCGACTCCCCGGAGGGGGGTCCGACGACGGTCACGGCGGAGCTGCCGTGGCGCTCCCGGCCGGGGGCGTGACGCGGGGGTGGGGAAAACCCCCGCCCGCAGACGCCCACCCGCCTCATGGTCCGGCGGGGCGCGGGACGGAACCCTGGAACACGTACCGCCCGCCCCTCCGAATAAGGACCTCCGAGAAGGACCTCCGGGCACGACCTCCGGGCACGACCTCCGGGCAGGGCGTCCCAGCAAAGCCTCCGAGCAGGGTCTCCGAGCAGAGAAGGAACACCGCGATGGCCTCCCACCGACTCCCCGCCGCGATCCGCGCGCCGTTCGAGGCCCGCACCTGGCGCGCCTTCGTGTACGTGCTGATCGGCCTGCCGCTGAGCGTCTGCTGGTTCGCGCTCTCCATCGCCTTCGTCTCGGCCGGCGCCGGGCTGCTCATCACCTTCCTCGGCGTGCCGGTCCTGGCCGGGGCGCTCGCGATGTGCCGGGGCTTCGGCGCGGTCGAGCGGGCCCGGGCGCGAGGACTGCTCGACCTCGACGTGGCCGCGCCGGAGCCGGTGCGCGGGCGGACCGGCGGGGCGTTCTCCTGGATGGGCGCCATGCTGAAGAGCGGCGCGTCGTGGCGGCACCTGCTGTACGCGATCCTGCACATGCCGTGGGCGGTGTTCTCCTTCTCGGTCACGGTGGCACTGTGGGGCTGGGGCTGGAGCCTCTTCACGTATCCGCTGTGGCAGTGGGTCTTCCCCCTGTGGGTGGGACAGGACGGGATCCAGCTGTACGGCGACCGGAACCACGCCTTCTACCTCGACACGCCCTTCGAGCTGGCCGTGACCAGCGCGATCGGGCTCGTGTTCGTCCTCGCCGGACCGTGGGTGCTGCGCGGGCTCGTCTCCGTCGACCGGCTCCTCGTCTCCGGGCTCCTCGGCCCGTCCCGGCTGGCCTCCCGCGTCACCGAGCTGGAGTCGGACCGGGGCGTGGTCGTCGACACCGCCGCCGCCGACCTGCGGCGCATCGAGCGCGACCTGCACGACGGCGCGCAGGCCCGGCTCG